>CADBMC010000200.1 GCA_902795635.1 uncultured Coriobacteriaceae bacterium
GCGGCTCACCGTGAGGCGCTGCTCCTCGGAGAGCTCGTCCATGCCCAGGATGGCGATGATGTCCTGGAGGTCGGAGTACTCCTGCAGGAGCTCCTGTGCCTGGGTGGCCACGCGGTAGTGCTCCTCGCCCACGATCGAGGGGGCGAGGGCGTCAGAGGAGCTCGCCAGCGGGTCCACCGCAGGGTAGATGCCGAGGTCGGTGATCGCGCGGGAGAGGACCGTGGTGGCGTCCAGGTGCGTGAACGTCGTGGCAGGGGCGGGGTCGGTGAGGTCGTCGGCCGGGACGTAGACCGCCTGGACCGAGGTGATCGACCCCTCCTTGGTGGAGGTGATGCGCTCCTGCAGGTCGCCCATCTCGGTCGCCAACGTGGGCTGGTAGCCGACGGCGGACGGGATGCGGCCCAGCAGTGCCGAGACCTCGGAGCCCGCCTGCGAGAAGCGGAAGATGTTGTCGATGAACAGCAGGACGTCCTGGCCTTGGTCACGGAAGTACTCTGCCGTGGTGAGGCCGGCCAGTCCGACGCGCAGACGCGCTCCGGGCGGCTCGTTCATCTGCCCGTATACGAGGCAGGTCTTGTCGATGACGCCCGATTCGCTCATCTCGAGGTACAGGTCGGTGCCCTCGCGCGTGCGCTCGCCGACGCCGGTGAACACCGACGTGCCGCCGTGCTCCTGCGCGAGGTTGTTGATGAGCTCCTGGATCAGGACCGTCTTGCCGACGCCGGCGCCGCCGAACAGGCCCGTCTTGCCGCCGCGCACATAGGGCTCGAGCAGGTCGATGGCCTTGATGCCCGTCTCGAAGACCTCGGTGTTGGTGGTGAGGTCCTGGAACGCGGGGGCGGGGCGGTGGATCGGGTAGTACTGGATGTTCTCGGGCATGGGCTTGCCGTCGACCGGCTCGCCGAGAACCGACCAGACGCGGCCGAGCGTGGCCTCGCCCACGGGCATCTGCATGGAGGCGCCCGTGTCCTTGGCCGTGAGGCCGCGCGTGAGGCCGTCGGTGGAACTCATGGCGACCGTGCGCACGACGTTGTGCGGCAGCTGCGACTCGACCTCGAGGACCGTGTGGACATGCCCAACCGCGGTGTCGCCGTCGACGATGAGGGCGTTGTAGATCGCCGGGACATGGTCGGTGAAGGCGACGTCGACGACCGAGCCCACGATGCGCACGATCGTGCCTACGCCTGCAGAGCGCTGCAGGTAGCCGAGGGCCGCCTCCTCGAACTTCGAGCGGGTCTCCTGGTTATCGTTTTCCATCAGTTGTCCTCCAATGCGGAAGCCCCGCCGATGATCTCGGTGAGCTCTGTGGTGATGGAGCCCTGGCGCACTCTGTTGTACGTGCGGCCCAGGTTGGTGATTACCTGCTGGGCGTTGTCGGTCGCCGACTGCATGGCGCGACGGCGCGCGCCGTGCTCGGCCGCCGTGGAGTCGAGCAGGGCATGGTAGATGACGGTGCGGATGTATGCCGGGATGAGGTAGCCCAGCACCTCGCTCGGCGACGGGTCGAAGGCGAACTCGGAATGGGCCACCGACCCGACGCTCTCGAGCGCCTCGGGGTTGCGCGGGGCGTTGGGGAGCATAAGGTCCTCCGCGCGCAGCGGCAGGAGCTGCTCGACGACCGGCACCTGCTCCATGCGGTTCTTCGCATGCGAGTAGTACACCATGATGCGGTCGATGGTCTCCTGCCGGTAGCCGTCCATGGCATAGGAGGCGATGCGGTCCGCCTCGTCCATCGTGGGCGCATCGGAGATGCCCACGAACGACATGACGGGCTTGATGCCGCGATAGTTGAAGAAGTCCGTGGGCTTGGTGCCGCAGGTGATGAGCGAGCACTCGACGCCGCGCGCCTCGAGCTCCTTCATCTTGCGGAACACCTCGCGCTCCGGCATCACGTTGAAGCCGCCGGCAAGGCCGCGGTCGGACGCGATGAGGACGAACAGGACGCTCTTCTCCTTCGCGTGCTCGCGCAGCAGCGGCTGGTCGATGTCGCGCTCGGCGCTTGCGACGTTGGCAAGCATCAGCTTGATGGCGTCCTTGTAGGGACCGGCCTCCTCGGCTGCGGCCAAGGCACGACGAATCTTCGCGGTGGAGATCATCTCCATCGTGCGCGTAATCTGCATGGTCGCCTGGACAGACGACATGCGGTGCTTTATCTCGCGCAAACTCGCCATCTACGGTCTCCTGGTCCTAGCCTCGCACGGCGGCGTCGGTAGCCGCCTGGTCGGCCGCTTCCTGCTCGTGCGCCGCCTTCGAGATCTCCTCGGCGCTGGGCGCGGGGGCATCGGCCTCGTCGTCCTGCTCGGACACGACGCCATGCTCCACGAGGAACTGCTTCTTGAAGTCGGCGATGTAGGTCTTCATCCTGTCGCCGAGCTCGTCGGTGATGCGGTCCTTGAGCACCGCGCGGCGCACGTCCTCGTGGTACTTCTGCATGAACGCGATGAGCTCGTTGCGGAACGGCAGCACCAGGCTGAGGTCGAGGTCGTCGAGGAAGCCCTCGCGGCCGGCGAACAGCACGATGACCTGGTCCGCGACGTCGATGGACGCATAGCGGCCCTGCTTGAGCAGCTCCATCATGCGCTCGCCGTGCGTGAGCTGGTAGCGCGTCGTGGCGTCGAGGTCGCTGCCGAACTGCGAGAAGGCCTGCTTCTCGCGGTATGAGGCGAGGTCGAGGCGAAGCGTGCCTGCGACCTGCTTCATCGACTTGAGCTGCGCGTCGCCGCCGACGCGGCTCACGGAGATGCCCACGTCGACTGCCGGGCGCTGGCCCTGGAAGAACAGGCTGCTCACCAGGTAGATCTGGCCGTCGGTGATCGAGATCACGTTCGTGGGGATGTAGGCGGATACGTCGCCTTCCTGCGTCTCGATGATCGGCAGTGCCGTCAGCGAGCCGCCGCCGTTCTCCTCGGAGAGCTTGCAGGCCCTCTCGAGCAGGCGGGAGTGCAGGTAGAAGATGTCGCCGGGGTAGGCCTCGCGTCCGGGCGGGCGGTGCAGCGTCAGCGACATCTGACGGTAGGCGACTGCCTGCTTGGAGAGGTCGTCGTACACCACCAGC
>CADBMC010000201.1 GCA_902795635.1 uncultured Coriobacteriaceae bacterium
ATCCTGTTCATCGCCCCGCCGGAGAAGGACTTCGACTGGGATCCCAAGGCCGTGGCCGGCTGCAACCGCTTCCTGAAGCGCGCCTGGGAGACCGTCTGGCAGCTCGCGGACGGCACCGAGGGCGCCGGCGTGTCCGACCATGCGAAGCTCGACGAACGCGCCAAGGAGCTCGAGCGCGACCTCCATCGCCTGGGGCTCAAGTGCACGGCCGACTTCGACCGCCAGCAGTTCAACACCGCCATCTCGGCCGTGATGGAGCTCACGAACTCCGCGCGCTCCTACCTGGCCGACGTGCCCGCCGGCAGGCGCGACCCGGCGCTCTGCCGCACCGTGGCCCGCGACATCGTGGCCATGCTCTCTCCGATCTGCCCGCACTGGGCCGAGGAGCTCTACCACGCGTGCCTGGGCGAGGAGGGCTACGTGTACAACGAGCCCTGGCCCGAGTTCGACCCCGCGCTCGCCGCGTCGGACACGGTCGAGATCGCCGTCCAGGTGATGGGCAAGATCCGCGCGCGCATCGTCGTGGCGGCCGACGCCCCCGAGGCCGAGCTTCGCGAGCAGGCGCTCGCGGCCGTCGCCTCCCACATCGAGGGCAAGGAGGTCCGGAAGGTCATCGTGGTGCCGGGCAGGCTCGTCAACATCGTGGCGAAGTAGGCTCCCATGAGGTGCCCACGCTGCGGCCGCGAGCTCGGGGACGGGATGCTTCCCGCACGCTGCCCTTCGTGCGGGCACAACCTGGCCAACCTCGAGTCCGCGCCGGGCGCGGAGGAGGGGGCGCGCAGAGCCGCCGACGCCGCCCGCGACGCGCGGGCCGCGGGCAAGGGACGCCCCGGGGCGCCCAGCCGCGCCGGCTCCGGAGGCGCGGGCCGCCATGTGCCGGTGCTCGCCCTTCTGGGCGTGGTGGCCGCGATCGCGGTGGCGGCGCTCGTCTCGTGGCACCTCGAGCTCTGGGGCGGCAGCTCGCTTCCCGACGTGGTGGGCTGGAACGTCGAGCGCGCCGAGGCCAAGCTCGAGGACGCCGGCTACGACGTGCGGCGCATCGAGCGCAAGGACGACGGCGCCGAGGGCATCGTCCTGGACATGCAGCCGAGCCCCGGCAGCCGCAGGGACCCCTCGGGCACCACCGTCACGCTCTACGTCTCGGTGAGCCGCCGGATGCCCGACGTGGTCGGCCTCTCGCAGGCGGACGCCGAGAAGGCCCTCACGGACGAGGGGCTCACCTACCGCGTGGACCAGTACCCCGACGACGGCGAGGCGGGCATCGTGCTCGTCCAGAGCGACGCGCCGGGCACCGTGTGCACGTCCGACCGCGCCGTCGCCATAGGGGTGAGCCGTCCGCGCGCCGTGCCTTCGGTGATGGGGCTCGACCAGCAGGATGCCGTGGCCGCCCTCGAGGCCGAGGGGCTCACGGCGAAGGTCGAGAAGGTGCGGCGCACCTCCGACGACCAGACGATCGGCACCGTCATCTCCTGCGACCCGGCGGAGGGGACCACGCTCACGCTGGGCTCCGAGGTGACCATCGGCATCGCGAGCGCGCAGCCCGAGGGCATCGAGGAGGCGGCGCGCGGCGTCATCTCGGCGGTCTACGAGTGCTCGAGCCCCTCCGACTCCGCCATCGGCGGCGCCCTGAGGCCCTACGTGAGCTCCTCGCTTTCGGGAAGGTCCGACCACGACCTGTGGTTCGGGCTGGTCAAGCGCGGCGGCGGCCTGCATGCGGACGCGGGCGATGCGATCGACTACCTGCCGCGCCACCTCGGTTCGGCGGACGTCCAGGTGGACGGCACGACGGCCACCTGCACGATCACGGTCACGTGGGACTGGTCGTCGATGGGGGAGGGCTACGAGGGCGTGACCTCCACCGACACCCGCACGGTGACGCTCGGGTTCGATGACGACGCCAAGCTCGCCTCGTTCTCCGACCCGCAGACCGACGTGCCCTACTACGAGCTCTCCTGAGGGCCCGGCGCCGTCGGCCGGACGGGCTCGTGAGCTTGACGTTGGCCTTGGCCTGTGGTTAGATACTCATCGCAATAGTGATGACTCGTGAGGAAGTGGGGTGGCGCTCTTTCGCCCCGCTTTCTTTTTGTATGTGACGGCACCAGATGGGAAGGGAGGTGCGCATGGACCGCGACACGGTGCGCCGCCAGCTTCTGGACGTGCTGGAGGCGAAGGCGGCCGAGCATGGCGTCGACGTCGTGGACGTCGAGGTGGAGGGGGCAACCCAGCGCCCCGTGGTGTGCGTGAGGATCGACCATGCGGACGAGTCCATGCCCACCATCACGCTCGACGAGGTCTCGGCCCAGACGGACTGGGTCTCCGAGGCGGTCGAGGACGCCGATCCCTTCGCAGGCGCCTATGTGCTCGAGGTCTCCTCTCCGGGTATGGACCGGCCGCTTCGTCGCAGGCGCGACTTCGAGCGCTTCGCGGGGGAGGAGGTCTCCCTCGCAACCACCGCCACGGAGGGGCGCAGGCGCTACACCGGCACGCTCGAGGGGCTCGACGGCGACGACGTCGTGCTCACCTGCGACGGCCGCGAGGAGCGCATCCCCTTCGACGAGGTGAGGACCTGCAAGATTCGTCCGGCCTACGACTTCTCCACGCCCAAGCCAGCCAAGAGGGGCAAGAAGGGGAAGGCCGAGGGGCCGTCTGCAAGCAAGCAGCACTAGGGAACGGAAGGAACAACGAGATGGCATCCGAGATGATGGAAGCCCTCATGGCGCTCTGCCAGGAGAAGCACATCGACGAGCTCTACCTGCTCGACCGCCTCGAGCAGTCGCTCGCGAAGAGCTATGCGGACGTTATGCACATGCCCTTCGGCGCGCGCGTCACGATTGACCGCGCCACGGGCAAGTTCTACGTGTACGAGCTCGAGCCCAAGGAGGGCTCGCCGATCGACCCCGAGACGGGCGACCCCACCGAGTTCGACGAGGTCGACGTGACCCCGCCGGACATGAGCCGCATCGCCGCGCTCCACGCCAAGCAGGAGATCAACAACATCGTGCGCAACGCGACGCGCGAGCAGGTGTACCGCGAGTTCTCGAGCCGCATCGGCGACATCATCACCGGCACGGTCCTGCAGTCCACGCCCGACTTCACGATCATCAAGATCCGCGAGGGCGTGGAGGCGGAGCTGCCGCACTTCGACCGCAAGCGCTACCCGGACGAGCGCAACGAGCGCCCGGCGGGCGAGCGCTACTCGCACAACCAGCGCCTCAAGGCGATCATCATCGACGTGCGCGACCCCAACGCGAACCTGCAGCCCATCCGCGGCGAGCGCAGCAGGCCCTCCATCGTGGTGAGCCGCACGCATCCGGACCTGATCCGCAGGCTCTTCGAGCTCGAGGTGCCCGAGATCTACGACGGCGTCGTGGAGATCCGCTCCATCGCCCGCGAGGCCGGCGTGCGCTCCAAGGTGGCCGTGTCCTCGCTGGACGACAGGCTCGACCCGGTGGGCGCCTGCGTGGGCCCCAAAGGCAGCCGCGTGCGCACCGTCGTCTCCGAGCTGCGCGGCGAGCGCGTCGACGTGATCCAGTGGAGCGACGACCCGGCGCGCTGCGTCTCCAACGCGCTCTCGCCGGCGAAGGTCTCCCGCGTGATCGTGGACCAGGACAACAACTACGCGACGGTCATCGTCCCCGACGACCAGCTCTCGCTCGCCATCGGCAAGGAGGGGCAGAACGCCCGCCTCGCCGCCCGGCTCACCGGCATGCACATCGACATCAAGAACGAGTCGCTCGCGGCCGACGTGCTCCGGGGCCTGAGGGCGGAGGAGCCTGAGGAGGACCTGGTGGGCCTGGAGGAAGGCGAGCATCGCTGCGAGTACGTGGCCCCGAACGGGGTCCGCTGCCGCAACATGGCGCGTCCCGGCTCGAGGTACTGCGGGATTCACGAGCAGATGGCCGCGATGGCGGACGTCGAGGTCTCCGACGACCCCGACTCGCTCATCTAGCGGGCGACGCACCAAGGCAGTTGACGCGGAAGACGGCGGCAGGATAGGCGTTATCGGAAGGTTGGGTAGATGGCCAAGACCCGTGTGAGTGACCTCGCCAAGGAATATGGCATGACAAGCAAGGAGATGCTGGGGTATCTGGCAGAGATGCTCATCCCGGCGAAGTCGGCGTCTTCGGCCATAGAGGACGCATATCTCCCCATCGTGAGAAAGAAGCTCGAGCCCATCCTCAAGGAGCGCGCCGATGCCATCGAGGCGAAGAAGCGTGCCGAGGAGGAGGCCGCGCGCAAGGCGGCGGAGGAGGCCAAGGCGGCAGCCGAGGCCGAGCGCCTCGCCGCCGAGAAGCGCCGCGAGGAGGAGCGTGCCCGCGAGGCTGCCGAGCGCGCCGCCGCCGAGGCCGCCCGCAAGGCGGAGGCCGAGCGCCGTGCGGCGGAGGAGGCCGCCCGCAAGGCCGAGGAGGAGAAGAACCGCGTGCACGACAACGCGCCTTCCTCCCTGCGTTCGATGAGCGGGCTTCTCGCCCAGATCGCCGAGCAGGAGAAGGTCCTCGAGCAGCAGAAGGCCGAGAAGAAGGAGGAGCCCGCGCGTTCGGGCCGCCGCCCGAAGGCGACCCCCGCCCCCTCCTCGCGCCGCTCCGAGCCGCGTGCTGCCGCCCCCATGGGCGCCAACGAGGGCAACTCCGGCAAGGGGTCGGGCCAGCGCGGCCGCGGCAAGGGCCGCCACGAGCGCTATGAGGGCGACGAGGACCGCTACTCGCGCATGGCGCGCGCCGCCGAGGAGTACAACCGCGAGCGCGTCCTTGAGGACGCGCGTGCCGCCGTGGACGAGGCGAACCGCGAGTCCACCGGCAGGCGCAAGAAGCGCAAGGAGCGTCGCCAGAAGCAGGCGAAGGAGGCCGCACAGGAGCGCGCCATCGCCGAGGCCATAGCCAACGACCAGGACCTCTCGCAGCTCGGCACCGTGAAGGTGCCTCAGGGCTCCACCGTCGCCGAGCTCGCCGCGCTGATCAACGTCCCGGCCAACGACATCATCAAGCGCCTGTTCCTGCTGGGAACGCCGCTCACCGTGAACCAGCCCATGTCCGACGACCTCATCGAGCTCGTCGCGGACGACCTGGGCCGCGACGTCAAGGTCATGACGAAGGAGGAGGAGAACTCCTTCACCTTCTACGACGACCCCAAGGACCTCAAGCCGCGTCCGCCCGTGGTCACCGTCATGGGCCACGTC
>CADBMC010000202.1 GCA_902795635.1 uncultured Coriobacteriaceae bacterium
CCCAGGCAGATGGCGAGCATCTGGTAGACGTCGGCCATGACCTCGCGCTTGAGCCCGCGCAGCTCGCCCATGCCCGCGCCCTCGGCGGCCTTCACCAGGATGAGGGAGGCCCCGCGGCGCACGAGCCGGTTGAGCTGGCGGTCCATCTGGGCGGAGTTCTTCGAGCAGGCGGTCTCGGGCATGGCGTCCTTGGGGACGACGCCCCACTTGCGGATCAGGTTCATCGCGAAGTTGTAGTAGCCGCCGTCGCCCATGCCCTCGTCCAGCACGAAGTCCAGGCCGCGGTCGTCCAGCGGACGGTCGCGCAGATTGATGACGCGCTCGAGCGTGGAGTTGGCCTTCTCGAGCTTGTCGTAGAACATCCCGTAGGCCTGCGAGAGCTCGAAGTCGTCAACGTCGAGGAGCTCCATGGTGGTAGCGCGGGCGACGTTCAGCGCGGAGAAGAGCCAACACCTGCCGCTCTGCATCTGGTTGGTGGGCTTGCCCGTGCGCTTGAGGCTCACCTCGTACACGCTCGCATAGGTCCTCATGCGCGAGATGTCGCGCGCGGCGGGCATCACGTCCATCGAGGTCACGGCGTTGCGAGCCACGCGGTTGGCACGCGAGCGGGCGAATGCGGCGCCGCGCTCGGCGGCCCAGGCGGCATCGATCGCGCCTGCGGCCGCCGCCCCTGCTGTCGCGGGGCCCTGGGTCTCGTTCTCAGACATGCGCGCCCCCTAGATGCAGCGGGCGAGCGAGCCCATCGGGTCCCACGGCTCCAGCACGGTGGCCTCCTCGGTCTCGAAGGTCTCGCGCTCGGCGTCCGTCAGGTACTTCTTGTCGACGACGACCTGGTACACGTACTCGTCGAACCACTCGTCGGTGATGGAGTCGAAGCCGTCCTTGCCGTGGTCCTTGCCCCAGGAGTTCTCCACCTTCCACAGGGTGGGGTGCCCGGCCTCGTCCAGGTTCACGCCCTCGAGCACCATGGCGTGCGTCATGAGGCTCTCGCCGTAGTCGAGGCGCTCGGCCTTGTCCATGCAGCCCTCCACGGGGAAGCCGAAGAGCGAGTCCACGTCGAGCGAGGCGGTGTCCATGACACCCTCGTCGCGCAGGTAGCTCTGGGCAACGTCGCAGCCGAACCACACCGGAAGCCCATCCTTGAGCTGGGCAACGGCCACGCGCTTGAGCTCCTCGGGCGGGAGGTTGAGGTAGCGCACGCCGCCGGCCTCCACCACGTTTCCGAGACGCGAGACGGTGTAGACGTGGCCGAAGGGCTTGTCGGCGGTGGGGGCGGAGATGAGCGAGACGAAGTCGTCCACCGGCATGTCCACCACCTCGTCGAAGAAGCGGCGCGGGGTGTAGGTGCCGGCCAGGACGAGCTTGTCGTCCTTGTCGCGCAGGCGGACGTCGAAGGTCGCGGGCGGCTCGCCCAGGCAGGTGGCGAGCAGGTGGTAGACCTCCTCCATCATCTCCTTCTTCATCTCGCGCAGGTCCTCGGCCGGGCTTCCGGCCTCGTGGGTCTCGCGCAGGCGCTTGGCCGCGCCGCGCAGGTAGCGGGTGAGGTAGCGGTCGAGGTCCTGCGTGTTGCGCGAGCAGGCCGTCTCGGGCATGGCCTCCTTGGGCACGGCGCCGTACTTCTTCACCAGCGCGCGGAACATGTCCCACTGCCCGCCGTCGCCGATGGGGTCGGCCAGCAGATAGGCGACAAGGCGACCGGAGAGCGGCTCGTCGACGGTGTCGATGACGTTCTCCAGGAACCAGTTGGACTTCTCGAGCTTGTCCCAGAAGAGGGGATAGGCCTGGGAGAGCTCGAAGGTCTTGAGGTTGAGGCGCTTGATGACGCGGAAGCGCATG
This sequence comes from uncultured Coriobacteriaceae bacterium, assembly GCA_902795635.1. Taxonomy (GTDB): domain Bacteria; phylum Actinomycetota; class Coriobacteriia; order Coriobacteriales; family Atopobiaceae; genus CADBMC01. Next base: position 1,837 of record CADBMC010000202.1, read on the forward strand.
GTGTTCAGGCTCGCGAACATCCAGCAGCGGCCCGAGCGCTGCTGGTCGCAGCGGTCGCCCTGCTTGACCTCGACGTCGAAGGTGGTGGTGTTGCGCGCGGCGGCCTCCGGCACGCGCGCGACGGCGCGGATGCCCTGGCTCGTGACCGCGTTCTTGGCGACGATGTTCGCGCGCTCGGCGTTGAAGCCGTCGGAGGCGTCGGCAAGGTCGTCGGGGGTGATGGCCCTCATCTCGTCCATTGGTGCTCCCATCTGCTTGCATAGGTTCCGTCTGTCAACGCTGCCTAGGGTATCACGGGGCACGGACGCGAATCCGCCTCCGGGCGGCTCGGGCCGGGATATACTCGCCTCACTCGCCTCGTGGGTCGCGCTTCGCGTCCCGAGGCGCCAAGATCGGAAAGGGGGCCTCATGACGGGGATGCCCGAGCTGCCGCGCGCCGCGCTTCGCCTCATCGAGGTCCTCGAGGGCGCCGGCGGCGAAGCGTGGGTCGTGGGCGGCTGGGTGCGCGACGCGCTGCGCGGCGCGCCCGACCACGACGTGGACGTGTGTTGCAGCCTGAGATGGCAGCAGACGAAGGCCGCCTGCGCGGCGGCGGGCATCGCCGTGCACGAGACGGGCACGCCCCACGGCACCGTGACCTGCGTCGTCGAGGGCACCCCCATCGAGGTCACGACGTTTCGCGTGGAGGGCGCCTACTCCGACCTGCGCCATCCGGACTCCGTCGCCTTCGTGGACGACATCCGCGAGGACCTCGCGCGCCGTGACCTCACGATCAACGCCATGGCCTACCATCCCTGCCGTGGCCTGCTGGACCCCTATGGCGGCCAGGATGACCTTGCGGCCGGCGTGATCCGCTGCGTGGGCGACCCTGCGACGCGCTTCGGCGAGGACGCCCTGCGCGTGCTGCGCGCCGTGCGCTTCGCCTGCCGGCTCGGCTTCGTGGTGGAGCCGGCCACCCAGGCGGCCCTCGACGCCGCAGCCCCCACGCTCTCCGCCATAGCCCCCGAGCGCATAGGGGCCGAGCTCGACGGCATCCTCGCCTCGGGGCGCCTCTCCTGGGCGATGCTCCATGAGCGCCCCGCCATGGCGGCTGCCGTGCCCGAGCTCGCGGCCCTCGTGGGCTTCGGGCAGCGCAGCGTCTACCACATATATGACGTGTACGAGCACACGGCGCAGGTCGCAGGCGCCCTGGAGGCGTTCTCCGGCGGCTGCACCCCGTCGTGCCTCAGGTGGGCGGCCCTCCTGCACGACGTGGGCAAGCCCTCCTGCTTCACGGTGGACGACGAGGGCCGCGGCCACTTCTACGGCCACCCGGCCAAAGGCGCCCGCATGGCCGAGGCGGCGCTGCGCCGCATGGCGGTCCCCGGCGAGGTGGCGCGCCCCGCCTGCGCGCTCGTGGCCATGCACGACCTGCCCTTCGGGCCCGCCGCCCCGCAGGTGCGCCGCGCGCTCGCGCGGCTCGACCGGGCCTGCCCGGGACAGGCGCTTCCGCTCATGCACGAGCTGCTGCTCCTCAAGCGCGCCGATGCCTTGGGCAAGGCGCCGTCGTGCTTTCCCTACGTGGCGGAGCTGGACCGCATCGAGGCAGCCGTGCGCGCCGAGCGCCGGCGGGGCCCCGTCGTGGGCGTGCGCGACCTCGCCATAGGGGGTGCCGACGTGATGCGCGCCGCGGGC
>CADBMC010000203.1 GCA_902795635.1 uncultured Coriobacteriaceae bacterium
CATCCAGCACATGCAGGTCTTCGTGGACCGCTTCCGCTACAAGCCCACGAAGGCCAAGCAGGTCCAGGACCGCATCAAGAAGATCGAGAGGATCCAAGAGGAGCTCGTGGTGCTGCCGGAGAGCTCCAAGAAGGTCACCTTCAGCTTCCCCAAGCCGCCGCGCACGGGCGACATGGTGGTGACGCTCGACCAGGTGACGGCCGCCTACGGCAGCCACGTCATCTACCGCGACGTGGACCTTAAACTCTACCGCGGCGACCACGTGGCCCTGGTGGGACCCAACGGCGCCGGCAAGTCCACGATGATGAAGCTCATCGTGGGCGCCCTCAAGCCGGCCAAGGGGACCGTGGAGCTCGGGCAGAACGTGGAGCGCGCCTACTACGCGCAGCACCAGCTCGAGAGCCTCGACCCGGCCAACACGGTGCTCGCAGAGATCGACTCGGTGGCTCCCGGCTGGACCTACCCGCAGGAGCGCAAGCTCCTGGGGGCGTTCCTCTTCCACGGCGACGACGTGGAGAAGCGCGTGGGCGTGCTCTCGGGCGGCGAGCGGGCCCGCCTTGCCCTTGCCAAGATGATCGTGGCCCCCAAGCCGCTCCTGTGCCTCGACGAGCCCACCAACCACCTCGACATCGACTCGGTGGACGTGCTCGAGCAGGCGCTGGACTCCTTCGACGGCACGATCGTGCTCATCAGCCACGACGAGCACCTCGTGCGCGCCGTCTGCAACAAGGTCGTGGACATCCGCGACGGCCAGGTGACGCTCTACGACGGCGACTACGCCTACTACAAGGAGAAGCGCGCGGAGCTCCTGGCGGCAGAGGCCGGCCAGGGCGCGCCGGCAGCCCCCTCTGCGAAGGGCCAGCCTGCCGGTCAGCAGGCATCGGGCACGGCAGGCGCTGCCAAGGCATCGCAGCCGGGCGCCCCGCAGGGCAGGAACGTGAAGACGCGCGAGCAGCGCAGGGCAGAGGCCGAGGCGCGCAACGCCCGCCGGGCCAAGACCAAGCGGGAGCGCGAGCGCCTCAAGCAGGTGGAGGCCGCCCTCGAGCCCGCCCAGAAGCGCTACGACGAGCTCATGGGGCTCATGGCAACGCAGGAGCTCTACGACGACGCCGCGCGCTTCGACGCGGCGATGAAGGAGTACGAGGCGCTCTCAAAGAAGATCCCCAAGCTCGAGGAGGAATGGCTGGAGCTGCAGGCCACGCTCGAGGAGGCGGAGCGCGATGACGCCTAACCCCTACCTCGAGGACGGCGTCGGGCCCGACTCGCCAACAACCACCTATCCCGCGACGCCCCGCTCGCGCGCCCATGCGAGCCAGGCCGCCTCGAGCCGATACGCCCGCTCGGGCTACGACGAGGCCAATGGCGATGGCTATGGCGGCGGCTACGACGGCAGCTGGGACGACGGCTCCCACGGGCGCTCACGCCGCGGGGGCGGCTGGCGGGGCGTCGCGCGCGTCCTGTGCGTCGCCGTCGCCTGGGTCGCGCGCGCCCTCGCCATCCTCGCCTGCGTCGCCGTGGTGGCCTCGGCCTTCGGCTTCGGCGCGGCGACGCGCGGCGTCTCGGTGGTCTACGGGATCGTGCTCATGGCGACGCCCTCCTTCCTGAGGGGGACGCTCTCGTTCGCCACGATCCTGGGCGGGGCCTTCCGCGGGGACTTCGCCGTCCTCGCGCTCGCGCTGTTTCTCCTAGACTGGGTATTCATACGCGTTTCGGCCTCGCTGCGCTGACGCCGCGAGAGGAGGTTCGGTTTGGGTCTGAGCACACTTGCCGTCGAGCTCATATCGGTGCTCGCGCTCGTGATGGGCTCCTCGTTCCACGAGGCGTCGCATGCGCTCGCCGCGCATCTCTGCGGCGACGACACCGCGAAGGAGGCCGGGCGGCTCACGTTGAACCCGCTGAGCCACATCGACCCGGTGGGCTCGGTCCTGCTGCCGGTGGCGCAGGTGTTCCTGCACGGGCCCATCATCGCGTTCGCCAAGCCCGTGCCCTACAACCCCTATAGGCTCAAGAACCGCAAGACCGACGAGGCCATCGTCGCCGTGGCAGGCCCGCTCTCCAACCTCGTGCAGGCCCTCCTGTGCGCCGCGCTCTACCAGGCGGCCAAGGCGGCCTACCTCTCATGCTTCGCCGAGGGCTGGCTCTGCGTCGCCCAGGCGCTCTCGGTCTTCGTCTACGTGAACCTCATGCTGTGCTTCTTCAACCTCCTGCCCATACCCCCTCTTGACGGCAGCAAGGTGATCGGCATCTTCCTTCCCGTCGAGGCGCGCGAGAGGTTCTACGTGATCGAGCGCTATGCGATGGTCGTGCTCATCGTGGTGCTCTGGGTCTTGCCGTCGGTCGCCGGCATCGACCTCATGGGCAGCTACCTCGACGCCACCGCCTTGCCCCTCTACGACGTCCTCTGCGCGTGAGCCATGTCGTTCACCGTCGCCACACAGGCCTTCACCGGCCCCTTCGACCTCCTTCTGCGGCTCGTCTCGCAGCAGCGGGTGGACATCGGCTCCATCTCGGTCGCCGAGGTGGCCGACCAGTACGTGGATGAGGTGCGCCGCATGCAGGACATGGACCTCGACGTGGCGAGCGACTTCCTGCTCGTGGCCTCGACGCTCCTCGACATCAAGGCGGCCTCCCTCGTGTCCGACGAGGCGCCGCAGCGCTCGATCGACTTCGATGACGACGAGCTCGCGGGCCTCACGCCGGAGGAGGCGCGCGAGGTGCTCGTGGCGCGCCTCGTGGCCTACAAGCAGTTCAGGAACGCCGCCGCGAGCCTGGGCGCGCGCGCCGAGGCGGAGGCGCGCATGCACCCGCGGACGGCAGGGCCCGACCCCGAGTTCGTGGGCGTCATGCCGGACTTCCTGGCGGGCATCACGCTGCGTGGCCTGGGCGTCATATGCGCCGACGTCATGGGCCGCCGGCAGGAGTTCCTGCTCGAGGCCGAGCACATCGCCCCGAAGCGCCTGCCGGTTCGCCTTGCGGTGGAGTCGGTGGAGCGCGTCGTGCGTCGGCCGGGGAGCCACACGTTCTCCGAACTCATCGGCGAGAGTCCCACGGCCGAGGACGTGGTCGTGACCTTCCTGGCCATCCTCGAGCTCTACAAGCGCGGCGCCGTGCTGCTCGAGCAGGAGAAGAACTTCTCCGACATCGGCATCGAATACGTGGCCTCCGAGGAAGGCGAGGCGGCCACGGGGCAGGACGAGGAGGACGAATATGAGTGAGGCCCTCGACAGGCTCGAGGACGGGTCGGTGAAGGGAGCCGTCGAGGCGCTGCTGCTCGTGGCCTGCGACCCGGTGCCTGCCACCGAGGTGGCGAAGGTGCTCGGCATCGCCCCCGGCGAGGCCGCCGAGGCGCTGGCGGACCTTGCCGCCGAGTACGCCGACGCCAACCGCGGCATCCAGCTGCGCGAGGTGGCGGGCGGATGGCGCCTCTTCACGCATGCTGCCTACCACGACCAGGTGGAGGCCTTCGTGGGCTCGTGGGACACGCGACGCCTCTCCCAGGCGGCGCTCGAGACGGTCGCCGTGATCGCCTACCGCCAGCCCATCACGCGCGAAGGCGTGCGAGCCATCCGCGGCGTCAACTCCGAGGGCATCATCTCCTCGCTCGTGGACAAGGGGCTCGTGCGCGAGGTGGGCCGCGAGGCGGGTCGCAGCCAGGCGATCCTCTACGGGACCACGCAGACGTTCCTGGAGAAGTTCGGCCTCAAGAGCCTCAAGGACCTGCCCGACCTCGAGCAGTTCGCGCCCGACGAGCGCTCCCGCGAGTTCATCCGCGAGAGGCTCTCGGGGCGCAGCGTGCAGGAGGACGTCGAGGATATGGAGAACGTGGAGGGCACGGATGATGGCGAGGGGCTCGATGGGTAGCGAGGGCGGCGAGGAGCGGATAGTCCCCATGCGCCTGCAGCGCTTCCTCGCACGCGCGGGCGTGGCCAGCCGGCGCGGCTCGGAGGCCCTCATGACGGCCGGACGCGTGATGGTGAACGGCCAGGTGGTGACCGAGCTAGGCAGCAAGGTGGACCCCGCGACCGACGTCGTGGAGGTGGACGGGCGGCAGGTGACGCTCGCGCACGACGCCGCGTTCGTCATGCTCTACAAGCCGGCCGGCTACCTCACCACGATGAGCGACCCCATGGGCAGGCCGTGCGTGGCCTCGCTCGTGGCCGACGTGGGCGAGCCGGGGCTCTTCCCGGTGGGCAGGCTCGACTGCGACACGACCGGGCTGCTCCTGTTCACGACCGACGGCGACGTGGGCCAGGCGCTGCTGCATCCCTCACGCCACGCCTCGAAGCACTACGTGGCGCTCGTGGAGGGCGTGCCCACCGAGCGGCAGCTCGACCGGATCCGCTCGGGGATCGTCCTCGACGACGGCCCCTGCCAGCCGGCCGCCTGCTCGCTCGTGGCCGCCGATGACCCCATGGCGGCCCCCGTGGCGCCCGACGGTGTGCCGCGCGGGCGCGCCCTCGTGGAGCTCACCATCCACGAGGGCAGGAAGCACCAGGTCAAACGAATGCTGCAGGAGATCGGCCACCATGTGGAGGCCTTGCATCGCGACGCCTTCGGGCCGCTGCGCCTCTCGGGCGTGGAGGAGGGCCGCTGGCGCCGGCTCACGGATGCGGAGCGCGCCTCGCTGGCATCGCTTTCCGGCGGCGCGAACGATACGGAAAGGGGCAATCGCCCATGAGGATAGCCATCGACGGCCCGGCAGGGTCGGGCAAGTCAACCGTCGCCCATGAGCTGGCCAGGAGGCTTGGCATAACCTACCTGGACACCGGGGCCATGTATCGCTCCGTCGCGCTGGCGTGCCTCGATGCCGGCGTGGACCTCGCCGACGAGCGGGCCGTCACCGACCTCGCGCACGGCCTCGCGATCGGCTTCGAGGGCGGCGTGGACGAGAGCCGCACCCTGCTCGACGGCCGCGACGTCTCGCACGAGATCCGCACCGAAAGAATCGACCGCAACGTCTCGGTCGTCGCCGCGTACCCGGGCGTGCGGGCGGCCATGGTCGCCCGCCAGCGCGAGCTCGGCTCGGCCGGCGACGTCATCGCGGAGGGCCGCGACATCGGAACCGCCGTCTTCCCGGATGCCGAGGTGAAGGTCTTCCTCACGGCAGACGCTGAGGCCAGGGCCCATAGGCGCGCGGTGCAGCGCTCCGGCCAGGACGCCGCCACCGACCCCGACGCCCAGGTGGACCCCGCGGCCGAGGCACAGGTCCTCGCGGACATCGAGCGCCGCGACATGATCGACTCCACCCGCGAGGCGTCGCCCTTGAAGGCCGCGAAGGACGCCGTCGTCATAGACACCTCGCACCTCTCGGTGGACGAGGTGTGCGACAGGATCGCGGGCCTCGTGGAGAAGGCCAGGGAGCAGGGCGCACAGGCCGCGAAGGGTGCCACGGGCGGCCAGGACGCCCCCGAGCCAGCGAGCCTTGCCGTCGAGGCCACGCAGGACATCCCGGACGCGGCGCACATAGGACGCGGGAAGAGCCTCAAGGCGTTCGGCAACGAGCCCGCCGACTTCCACGCGGCGGCCATGATGGACTACCCCGCGATAGCGCGCGGGTTCTACTACGTCGCGGCTGCCGCCGTGTGGGCCTGGACGAAGCTCTGGTGGCATTGGGAGGTGAACGGCGCCGAGCGGCTCACGCGCTCGAGCAACGGACGCGGCGCCGTGGTGATCATGAACCACACCTCGATGCTCGACCCGTGCATCCTCGTGCTCTCCGAGCTCTACCATCGCCGCCGCCTGCGCCCGATCTACAAGTCGGAGTTCGACGACAAGCCCTTCATCGGCTGGTTCCTCACGCGCATCGGGTCCATCCCCATCAAGCGCGGCGAGGCCGACCTCAAGGCGCTCCGCGAGGCCCAGCATGCCCTCGAGCGCGGCGAGTCGGTGCTGATCTTCCCCGAGGGCACGCGCGTGAAGTCCGACGACGAGCCCGTGACCATCCACGGGGGCTTCGCGCTCATGGCCCAGATGGCCGACGCGGACATCATCCCCTGCGGGATCGTCGGCGCGCGCGACATCACGCCGCGCGGGCATCACCTCTTCCGCCCGGGCAAGGCCTATGTGAAGGTGGGCGAGCCCATGCACGTGCGGAAGGTGCGCGGCAAGGGGCGCAAGCATGCGCTCGCCGATGCCGAGCGCATGGCCATGGAGCAGGCCTATGAGCTGCGCGACGAGCTGCGCGCACAGCACCCGGGAAGGATGTGATGACGATGGCTGCCCCCGTCGTCCGCGTGGCAGAGCATGCCGGCGCCTGCTACGGCGTCAATCGCGCTCTCGGCCTCGTCGAGGATGCGCTTGACGGCGCCAAGGGGCCGGTGCGCACGCTCGGTCCCCTCATTCACAACCCCTCCGTGGTGGCCGCGCTCGCGGCCCGCGGCGCCGAGGTCGCCGAGGACTGCGACCTCCCGGCGGGCACGACCCTCGTCCTGAGGACCCACGGCGTGGCTCCCCAGGTGATAGCCGACGCCCTGGCGCGCGGCCTCGAGGTGATAGACGCCACCTGCCCCTTCGTGACGAAGACCCACGTCGCCGCCAGGATGCTCGCCGAGGAGGGCTACCAGGTGGTCGTGGTGGGGGAGGCCGGCCACCCCGAGGTGGAGGCCACCTGCGCCCATGCGCCCGGCGCCCTGGTGGTGGGCTCTGCCGACGATGCGGAGACAGCCGAGCTCGGGAGGCGCGTGGGGCTCGTCGTGCAGACCACCCAGTCGGCAGCGCTTCTCGCCGAGGTGGTCGCCCGCATCGCGCCGCGCGTCGAGGAGCTGCGCGTCCTCAACACCATCTGCGACGCCACCAGCGAGCGCCAGCGTGCGGCTGCGAGCCTTGCGGAAGAGTCCGACTGCATGGTCGTGATCGGCGGCCGCAACTCGGCGAACACGACGAGGCTTGCCGAGATTTGCCAGAGCCGCTGCCCCGACACGCGCCACGTGGAGCAGGCTTCGGAGATCGAGCCCTCCTGGCTTATCGGGAAGCGGGCGATCGGCGTCACGGCCGGCGCGTCCACGCCGGCTGCCCAGATCGAGGAGGCCGTGAGGACGATCCGTGCCGCGACCGGCGCCGCCGATCCCGTCGGGCGGCAGGCGGGCGACGCCTGATCGAATCTGCAAATGCCAGACTTTCCGTCGCATATGTGTCAGATGACAGTTTGGCTTGGGTAACATCTTGGCCAGGACACGGAAACGGAGGAGACCATGACGAACGAAGCCACGAGGGACAAAGACCTCGTCATCATCGGAGCGGGCCCGGCGGGCCTCTCCGCATCGATCTACGCCTCCCGCGCGATGCTCGACTTCGTGACGCTCGAGCAGACCGGCGTCGGCGGCCAGGTGCTCACCACGACAGAAGTGGACAACTACCCGGGCGTCCCCAAGGCCGACGGGTTCACGCTCATGGACACGATGGCCAAGCAGGCCAAGGACCTCGGCGCCCAGATAGAGAGCGACCAGGTGGCCTCGCTCGCCCTGAGGGACGACGGCACCTTCGACGTGGGGACCGCCTCGGGCGGCTACCATGCCAAGGCGGTCATCCTCGCGTCCGGGGCCACCCCGCGGCACGCCGGCTTCGACGGCGAGGAGCGCTTCGGCGGGCATGGCGTCTCCTACTGCGGCACCTGCGACGGCATGTTCTACCGGAACAAGCAGGTCTTCTGCATCGGCGGCGGCAACACGGCGGCCGAGGACGCGCTCTTCTTGGCGCGCCTCGCGAGCAAGGTGACCCTCGTCGTGCGCAAGGACCACCTCCGTGCGCAGGCGAGCCTCGTGCGGCAGCTCGAGGAGAACGAGAGGGTCGAGATCCGCTACCTCACGAGCATCGTCGCCATCGACGGCGGCGACATGCCGAGCCAGGTCACGTTCCGGGACAACGCCACCGGCGAGGAGCACGTGGAGGCCTTCGAGGAGGGCAGCTTCGGCGTGTTCGTGTTCGTGGGGCACCAGCCCGCGAGCTCGCTTCTGGGCGACCTCGCCGAGCTCGACCACGGCGCGGTGGTCACCGACGAGCGCATGGCAACGCGCACGCCCGGACTCTTCTGCGCAGGAGACGTGCGCCGCACGCCCTTGAGGCAGATCATCACGGCTGCCGCAGACGGCGCCATGGCGGCGACGAGCGCCTCGGCATACCTGGGGAATCCGGTCGACTACTAAGAAATGAAGCCGCGTGCCCCGGCATGAGCCAGCGGTCACGCGGCGAACATGTGGCGCAACATGGATGCGCCTTTTGCGATGAGAGGGTCGGAAGCGCGGCCGAGGTTCTCGCAAAAGGCGCATCGAGGTGACTTCCGCTCAGGCGGGCGATTCCGCCGAGCGATGTCGTTCCCTACTCGGCTTCGGCCTCCACGGCTTCGATGTCAACATCGACGTCCTCGTGCGGGCGGCCGCCCTCCTGGCCGCCATGGCCATGGCACCCGTGCCCGTGACGGCAGTGGCCCTCATCGGCTCCGCCTTCTCCGCGCCCGCAGCCGCTGCCATGGCGATCGTTTCGACGGCATCGGTCGTCCTCCATGCCAAGGGAGCCGCCACGACGGCCGCGCAGGGCGTACCCGTAGACCTCGAGCGCCTCGGCCGTCTGTGCCTCGACCTTGGCGAGCGCCTGATCGTAGCCCTCGCGCTCCTCGTCGGAGAGGCAGTCGAAGGGATCTGCGATGGCATCCTCTGCCAGCTCGGGCATGCTCGCGGAACCG
>CADBMC010000204.1 GCA_902795635.1 uncultured Coriobacteriaceae bacterium
AGGTCGGCGAGCATGTCCTCCGAGAGGTTCGGGATCTCGCGGGTGATCTCCTCGGGGCCGAGCTTGGTGTCGAGCGAGTCTATCTCGTGGCGGGAGATGTTCACGCTGGTGAGCAGGTCCTCCTGCACCACGCGGTCGGAGATGATGATGCCATCCTCGTAGTTGAAGCCCTCCCACGGCATGTAGGCCACGGTGAGGTTCGTGCCGAGCGCGAGCTCGGAGTCCTCGACGGAGGGGCCGTCGGCGATGGGCTGGCCCGCAGCCACATGCTCGCCCACGTGCACGATCGGGCGATGGTTGATGCAGGTGGACTGGTTGGAGCGCTCGTACTTGGGGAGGTTGTAGGTCTCGGTCTGCTTGTCCTCGCCCTCCACGACGACGTGCGCGGCGTCGACCTCCACCACGGTGCCGTCCTCGTGCGAGCAGATGATCTCGCCGGAGTCGAGCGCGGCGCGCGACTCCATGCCGGTGCCCACGTAGGGGGCGGTCGGGCGGATCAGGGGCACGGCCTGGCGCTGCATGTTGGCGCCCATGAGGGTTCGCTTCGCGTCGTCGTGCTCCAGGAACGGGATGAGCGTGGCGGCCACGGAGAGCAGCTGGCGCGGGCTCACGTCCATGAGGTCCACGTCGGCCACGTCCACCTGCGCGGGCGCGCCGAAGGAACCGTCGAAGTCGCGGGTGCGGGCGACGACGTGCTCGGGCTCGACGAGCTCGCCAGTCTTCGGGTCCACCACGACGAAGCGGCGCGACTTCGGGTCCACCGGGGTGTTGGCCGGCGCGATGTTGTGGCCCTCCTCCTCGTCGGCCGTGAGCCAGACGATGTCGTCGGTGACGACGCCGTCCACGACCTTGCGGTAGGGGGCCTCGATGAAGCCGTAGTTGTTCACGTGCGCGTAGAGCGCGAGCGAGCCGATCAGGCCGATGTTCGGGCCTTCGGGGGTCTCGATCGGGCACATGCGCGAGTAGTGCGAGTTGTGGACGTCGCGCACGGCCGTCGGCACGTTGGTGCGGCGGCTGGAGCCCGACTTGTGGCCCGCGAGGCCGCCCGGGCCGAGCGCGGAGAGGCGGCGCTTGTGGGTGAGGCCGGCCAGCGGGTTGGACTGGTCCATGAACTGCGAGAGCTGGCTGGAGCCGAAGAACTCCTTGATGGCGGCCACGATCGGGCGGATGTTTATGAGCGACTGCGGGGTGATGTAGTCGGCGTCCTGGCTCGCCATGCGCTCGCGCACGACGCGCTCCATGCGGCTCATGCCGATGCGGAACTGGTTCTGCACGAGCTCGCCCACCGTGCGCACGCGGCGGTTGCCGAAGTGGTCGATGTCGTCGACCGTCTTGGTGGCGTCGCCGGCGTGCAGCGCGAGCAGGTAGCGCAGCGCCGTGACGATGTCCTCGGCGGTGAGCACGAAGGTCTTGGGGTCCACGTCGAGGTCGAGCTTCTTGTTGATCTTGAAGCGGCCGACGCGGGCGAGGTCGTAGCGCTGCGAGTTGAAGTAGAGGCCGTCGAGCAGGGCGCGGGCCGAGTCCACCGTGGGAGGCTCGCCGGGGCGCTGGTGGCGGTAGATGTCGATGAGGGCGTCCTCGCGCGTCTGGGCTACGTCCTTCTCGAGCGTGGCCTCGACGATGTCGGAATCGCCCAGCAGCGCGCGGATCTCGTCGTCGCTCTCGGCGATGCCGAGGGCGCGCAGGAGAACGGTGGCCGACTGATGGCGCTTGCGGTCGATGGAGACGACGAGCTGCCCGCGCTTGTCCACCTCGAACTCGAGCCAGGCGCCGCGCGTGGGGATGAACTGGGCGCGGTGCACGAGCACGCCGTTGTCCATCTCCTCGGAGAAGTAGACGCCAGGCGAGCGCACGAGCTGGGAGACGACGACGCGCTCGGTGCCGTTGATGATGAAGGTGCCGCGGTCGGTCATCACGGGGAAGTCGCCCATGAAGACGAGCTCCTCCTTGACCTCGCCGTTCACCTTGTTCACGAAGCGGACCTTCACGAACAGCGGCTGCTGGTAGCTCATGTCCTTGGCGCGGCACTCCTCGATGGAGGCGGGAGCATCGCCGAACATGTGGTCCCCGAAGATGAGCTCCATCGTGCCGGCGTTGTTCTCGATCGGCGAGGCGTCCTCGAACGCCTCCGCGAGGCCCTCGGTCTTGAAGCGCTCGAACGACTCCTTCTGGACCGAGATGAGGTTGGGGAGCGGCATGGCGTCGGCGATCTTGCCGAAGCTCACGCGCTCATGCTTGCCCTGGGTGATGCTTGGAGTAGACTTTGCGGTAGGCACCAGGCGTTTCCTCCTTCTGCGACCTTGTTTTGCCATGCTCTCGCCACATCGGCGCAGCTATAGCAGCCTTACAATCTATCTAACGTTGGCCGGCTGGTCAATGAAGGGGCTTGACTTTTCCGATGGCAGCCGATAAAGTTCGCCTTTCTCCACAAAAATCGCGGATATATTTTTTCGGCTCCGCAAATCTTCACATAACTTACATATTTGAAGTTGAACCAGGCTGCGCGACGCTGCCTGGCGAAGGCGCTTAGGGACGTGGAGGCACCCATGGCAGACGTTCGCGTTGCGGGAACCGACCTCGAGCCGGTACGGATCGAGGGCACACCGGTGACGAAGATCTACGGCGGCGACAAGCTGGGCGCGCCCATCGACGGCGTGCCCATCGGCGAGGTGTGGACCATATCGACCCGCCCCGAGGCGCCTGGCCACGTGGCCTCCGGCAGGCATGCGGGCGAGACGCTCCTCGCCTATCTGGAGGAGACCGGCGCCGCCGGCATCCCCGTGAGGCGCCAGGAGGACTTCCCCGTCCTCGTGAAGAAGCTGAACTCGCGCCAGAACGCCTCCGTGCAGGTGCACCCGGACGACGCGTACGCGCAGGCGCACGGCGAGCCCTACGGCAAGACGGAGCTGTGGGTCTACGACGAGCCCGAGCCGGGCAGCAACCTCTACTACGGCGTCGAGCACTCCATGACGCCCGACGAGTTCGCGCGCTCGATCGAGGACGGCACCATCTGCGACCACCTGCACGTCGAGCCCGCCTATCGCGGCGCCGTGTTCTTCAACACCGCCGGCACCATCCACTCGGCGGGCCCCGGCTCGCTCTTCTGGGAGATCCAGCAGAACTCCAACACCACCTACCGCATCTACGACTTCGGTCGCCTCGGCGCCGACGGGAAGCCCCGCGAGCTGCACATCGAGCGTGCCAAGGAGGTCGCCATCCTGGAGCCGGAGTCCAAGCCCGGCCCCGAGGGCGATCTCGAGCAGGTGGCAGGCGGGACGCGGCAGCTCCTGGGCTCGTGCAGCTCGTTCTCCACGTGGCGCTACGCGGCAGACGGCACGGGCGAGACGCCGCTCGCGATACCTGTGGCCAAACGCTCGTTCGTTGGCCTCATCGTGGCGCTCGGCACGGCGAGGCTCACGCTCGGCGACTGGTCGGACAAGGTCGCCAAGGATGACACGCTCTTCGTGCCCGCCCAGGACGCGACCATCGAGCTCGCCTGCGACGAGCCCTGCGAGGTCCTCGTCATCACCCTCGGCGAGTAGGCGCCTCACGCCGCGTGGGAGGGTCGGGCGGGCAGTCGCATTCCCGCATGCAAGGGCGCATGGCCGTTTGGCCGTGTGCCCTTATGCTTGCGCGCGCATCGGGTCGAGCCGGTAGTGGCCCACGATGTCGTCACGGCTCTCGAGGATGTCCTCCTCGTATGCCCGCTGCCAGGGGTCGTTGTGGTGGATCACATAGGCGACGCCGCGCTCGTCGCGCTTGCCGGAGACGACGCCTATATGGCTCTCGAAGACCACGATGTCGCCGCCCTGCCACTGTGAGATGTCTGTCGGGTCGCAGGTGAGCGGCTCGGCGTTGCGCCCAAGGTAGACGCGGAGGTTGCGCACGCGGCGATAGTCGATGTTGGGATCCGGCTCCCCGATCGCGTAGGCATCGGGCACCGCGCGGACGTCCGCGTCGACGAGCTCGCGCAGGTCGTAGCCCGCAGCCCGGTAGGCGGCCGCCACGACGTCGACGCACACCCCATAGCCGTCGTCCGGGTAGCCG
>CADBMC010000205.1 GCA_902795635.1 uncultured Coriobacteriaceae bacterium
GGACGACAGGGCTGAATTCGAGGAATATCTTCGCTACGGCGGCTTTCCCCGCTCCCTTGAATATGATGACGTCGAGGCGAAGGCCCGCTACATCGAAGACGTCGTGGGACAGATCATCGACAAGGACATCCGGTCCCGGAACAAGATACGGAATACCGAAGCCTTCGAACGCGTCATGACGTATGTCATCAACAACTACGGCGCTCCGACAAGCCTTACCAATCTGGTCGACCACCTGAGAAACATTGAGAAGATCGCCGTCGAGAGAAGGACCGTGTCTGCGTACATCCAGATGCTCGTCGACGCGAAGATCCTCTACAGATGCCAGCGCTTCGACCTGAAATCGAGGAAGTCCCTCAGGGGGGAGGAGAAGTACTACCTTGCCGATCCCGGAATCTACTTTGCCCGGAACGTCGACGTGCGCCTGAACTACGGCCCCTCCCTGGAAAACGCGCTCTACGTCTACCTCAGGTCCCGGGGGTACAGGCTCTCGGTCGGGCGAATCGGCAAGCTGGAATGCGACTTCATCGCTAGGAGGCACGACCTCTACGCTTACATCCAGGTGTCCATGACGATTGCGGACCGCGATGTGGAGGAGCGCGAGTACAGGCCGTTCGGCTATATCAAAGACGGGTATCCGCGCTACCTCTTCACGTTGGACCCGCTCCTGCAGAGGCGCGAGGGCGTGAGGCACCTCAACATGATCGACTTCATGAAAGACGACGAGGAGCTTCATGAGTAGGTCGGCCTCGAGGCTCGACCACGGAAGCGCCAGGATACGTCGTCGCTGCCGCAGGGTCCCTTCTGGGCATTACGGTTCACGAGGGCAGCGGGTATCCCGTTGGCAAGGTGGACACGCTCGACCTCTATCCCCTCACCTTTCGCGAGTTCCTTGTCGCGACGGGCAACCGAGCGCTCTGCGACCTTGTCGATTCGGAAGACCCCAGTCTCATCAACAACTTCTCGAGCAAGCTCGTGCCGATTCTTTGGCAGTACTACTACGTGGGAGGGATGCCCGAGGCTGTGAGCTCTTTTCTCGATCGCGGGCTCCTCGAGGACGCGCGCGATGTGCAGCTTGAGATCATCAGGGGCTACGAACGCGACATTTCGAAGCATTTGAGCCGAACCGAGACCGAATACGCGCTCGCGGCGTGGGAGTCGATACCTTCGCACCTGAGCCACGAGAACAAGAAATTCGTGTTCAGCCACATCGCCCAAGGCGCGAGGGCGAGGAACTATCGCTCCGGCATAGCATGGCTTACCCAGGCGGGAATAACGACCCTCGTCCGCAGGGTCTCTAAGCCCGGCATCCCCCTTCGCCCCTACGCGGACGACTCCGCCTTCAAGCTGTTCCTGCTCGATGTCGGCTTGCTCGGGGCGATGGCGCAGTTGGACAAGGAGACGGTCATCGGCGGGAGCGCCATATTCGAGGAGTTCAAGGGCGCCCTTACCGAGCAGTACGTGTGTCAGCAGCTCGTCTCCGACTGCGGGCTCACACCCTATTACTGGTCGGCGGACAACTCCTCTGGCGAGATAGACTTCCTCGTGCAGGATGCGAGCCGAGTGTTCGCCATCGAGGCGAAGGCAGAGGAGAACCTGCGATCGAAGAGCCTGCGCTCCTTCAGGGAGTCGCATCCCGACATCGGATCAGTCCGATTCAGCCTATCTGGCTTCCGTGATCAGGGGTGGATGCGCTACGTCCCGCTCTACGCCATGTCCAACAGTACCTCGTGGGGATAGGCGGTGATGGTAGCGACTGGGGCTTCCCATCACGATGCGGGCGACGCGATTATCTGCGTAATAAGCCAAGGGACAAGAGAGTCCTTTCGCGGCTTTCTCTCTGGCAGCCTCCGCAAATTTGTGGGAAACTGCGAAAGTCTCATAAACACTCGTCTTTATTCTGGCAATCATTTGGTTTCCAAGGATTGTCAGAAACGCATCAGACGGATGGCAACATCCGTTTCCCCCAAACGCATTTGACACACAGGACCAATGGGGAAAGACGGCAGAAGATGAGGAAGTACCTTCGTTGCTTCATCGGCGTGCTCCTCGCGCTTTGCATGTGTGCGCCCGAAGGCGTGATGCGCGCGCTCGCCGACGAAGCCACCGCAACGGCGTCCCAGGATGCCACAACGACAGAGCAGGCAGACGAGAGCGCGGAGGACGCGTCAGCCGGAGCCTCGTCAGCCGAAGCCTCGCAAGACGCCTCTTTGCCATCCGGCGACGGAAGCGCTTCGACGCAGCAGACGCTCCAGCAGATGATCGATGCCACCACTGATGGCGGAATCGTCACGATCAGCAGCGACATGGTCCTCGACGAGACCGTGACGATTCCGGCAGGCAAGTCCATCGTGCTCACCGACGACGGCAGCCCGCATGTCATCACCAGCACCGCCGAGCCCATGTTCAAGGTGGAGGGGACGCTGACCATCGCGGCAACCTCCGATGGGAACCTCGTGTTCCAAGGCACTGCCTCTGGCGCCCGAGACCAAGGGACGGTAGCCACCGTCACGACGGGAAGGCTCGCTCTGCAAGGCGGCACGCTCAAGGGTGACGTGCCGAGTGGCGTCCGCGAGGGCACGGTGGCCGTGTTCGGCGGCACCTTCGACATGTCTGGGGGCGTCATCACCGGAGAGCAGAAGGCTGCGAGCGGATACGTCTCCACGGCAACCGTGCTCATTTTCGCGGATGATGCGGGCAACGGCTCGACGTTCACGATGTCCGGAGGATCGATTACCGGCAATAGCCCGGCGTCGAGCTGGCCGGTGCTCGTGTCGGGGTCGACGATGAACATGTCTGGCGGATCCATCGACCACAATTCCGGCGGCATCATGGGAACGTCGTCCACCATCAACCTCTCCGGCGGCACCATCTCGGACAACGCCAGCTCGGGCATCCGCATCAACGCGAATGCGGACCTGATCATGACGGGAGGCTCCATCACCGGCAATAGCACCACGAGCTATGGCGGCGGCATCCGCATCCGCTCTGCGGGCTCGGCCCAGATTTCCGGAGGGACCATAGCGAACAACCACGCCGACCACTCCGGCGGCGGCATCTACGCGAACAACTGCGACGGCCTGGCGATCACCGCCTGCTCCATCACCGGGAACTCCGCCGGCGACCTGGGCGGCGGCATCTACCTCAACTCGACGGTTGCCACCTCCCGCATCGACAACGTGCTCATCACCGGAAACACGGCGACCCTCATGGGCGGTGGTCTGTGGTGCTGCCCCACGAGCAACGCAACCGCCTACGTGACCAACGGCATGGCGCTCTTCGACAACGCGGCGACCGGGAACCCCTCCGCAGGCGATGACTACGTGAACCTCGACCAATCGGAGAGCGGAGGTGCCGTGGTCTCGATTTCGAGCCGTATGCTCGGCGGCGGTCTCAATGCCTTCTACAACGACGGCGCCATCTCGTGCAACGCCGACGGGTCGGACTTCTGGAGCATCTGGGGCATCGACGGCTCGGTGGGGCGCTACGACGCCTCCAACCCTGGCGA
>CADBMC010000206.1 GCA_902795635.1 uncultured Coriobacteriaceae bacterium
ATGCACAGGTGCTCGGAGGTGCGGTTGCCCGAGAGGTAGGTCTTCGAGTAGTGGACGACCTTGCCGTCGGTGTTGTAGCAGACCTTGTCGAACACGAGCAGCGGCGCGCCGGTGAAGCAGTCCAGGAGCTTGGCCTCCTCCTGCGTGGCAATCGCCGCGGAGAACGACAGATCCGCGTAGGCGAGCTTGAGCTTGTACTGCTGCTCGAACAGCCCGTAGAGGGAGTTGCCCTCCTTGAGGTCGTCGATGAAGGTGGGCAGGAGCTCGGTGGACACGTAGACGTTGTCGAGCGTGAGCGGCACGCCGTCCACGATGCCCTGGCGCTTCACGTACTGGACCTCGTTGCCCTGCGGGATCCCCAGCTTGGCGGCCACAGTGGCGCTCGCGGGGATGCGCTTGGCCTCGATGATGTGGCGGTTCGCCTTGCCGCCCAGGCTCGTGAGCCCGGTGAAGCCCAGGTTGTTCTGCAGGTTCGCGTCGAGCTCGTGGAGCTTGGGGCGCACGAAGGTGCCCTTGCCGCGGTAGCGGCGGAGCATGTCGTCGTCCACGAGGTTCTTGATGGCGCGGCGCACGGTTATGCGGCTCACCCCGTACTGCTCGCAGAGCTCCGCCTCCGTGGGGAGCCGCTCGCCCGGCCCGAACTCGCCGGAAAGGATCTTCTGGCGTAGGTCGTTCTCGATGTTGGAATAGAGGAACTCCGTCTGCGGCTCGTCGGCCATGCTTCACCTTGTCTCGTCTCCCGGCATTGCCCTACGTGCCGGCAATCCGATTTGTACACATGACATTATGCTACCAATAGTACATGGAAAATCAGAGATGGCTTAGCGTCACGGCGACCGAGGCGGCTGGGGGCGCGAGCGGGGCGTGGGCCCTCGCGGCGAGCGCCCGGCCCGTCAGGGCATCTCGGCCACCTTCGCCTCCACGAACCAGCGCGGCCCCTCGTAGAACAGGTAGGTGGACTGCCCGCCCAGGCGCACGGTGTAGCGCATGCCCGTGCCTCCCGTCTTAAGCGAATGGGCCTGGCGCACGTCGAGCACGCGGTCCACCGGAAAGCGCCTCCCGTCCTCCCACACGATGACGAGGGGCGTGACCCGCCCGTCCACGTCCGTGCGCGAGACGACCTCCACGTAGCGCTTCTCCCTCCCGGCGATGCCTCGCATGGCCAGCCGCCTCAGGCGAAGAAGGAGACGGGATGGGTCACGTTGTCGCGCTCGGGGTCGAGCCCGGCGAGCCGGCCGTCGGCGAGCTCGATGCCGCGGCGCACGGCGTGGTTGCCGAAGCGGCGGCGCAGCTCGTCTATGGCGGCATCGGCCTCGCGCAGCCGGCAGCGGCGCTCCTCGACGCCCGCCAGGTCGAGCTGGACCCACTCGGGCGCCGGCACGAGCGAGGACGCCCGCACGCCCAGGGCCCTCACCGGCGCGGACGCGAAGTCGGCGCCCTCCGTGAGCAGGCGGGCCGCGGCCTGGCATATCTCGCTCGTGAGGTCCGACGGGCGGGCGAGCGTGAGCTGGCGCGAGCGGCACGAGAGGTCGCCCGCGTCACGCGCGTAGGCCGAGACGCAGCGGGCCTGCAGCCCGAGCGCGCGCATCCTCTGGCACACCGACTCGCCCATGAGCCACGCCACCTGGCGCACCGTCCGCTCGTCCGTCGCGTCGAAGGGCAGGGTGATCCCGTTGCCCACGCTCTTGACCTGCCGGGATATGTCGCAGCTGCCCGGCTCGAGCGGCCTCACCGGGCTCTCGTCCCCGCCGCGGGCGAAGGCCTGGGTGACGAGGCCCATCTTGCCGAGATGCCGGCGTATGGTGACGGAGTCCGCCTGGGCCAGCTGCCCGATGGTGCGGATGCCCAGGCGCCCGAGCCTGCGCGTGGTGGCGGGGCCCACGTAGAGGAGGTCGCCCACCGGGCGCGGCCACACGATGCGCTCGGCCGTCTCCGGGCGTATGGCCAGGTAGCCGTCGGGCTTCCTGGCGTCCGAGGCGAGCTTGGCGAAGACCTTGTTCCACGAGATGCCCACCGACACGCTGATCCCGAGCTCGGCCTTCACTCGCTCCGAGATCTCGCGCGCGATGAGCCCGACGTCGCCGCCGAACAGGTGCGCCGAGCCCGACACGTCCAGCCACGCCTCGTCCGGCCCGAAGGGCTCCACCAGGTCGGTGTAGTCGTAGTAGATGCGCCGCGCCATGCGCGAGTAGCGGTGGTAGAGGGGGAAGTCCGGCCTCACGACGATGGCCTCCGGACAGGCCTGACGGGCCTCCCACAGGCACATGGCCGTCCTCACCCCGCGCCGCTTGGCCTCGTAGCTGGCCGTGAGCACGATGCCGTGGCGCGCCTCCTCGTCGCCGCCGACGATGACCGGCAGCCCCCTGAGCTTGGGATGCTCCGCCTGCTCGACGCTCGCGTAGAACGCGTCGCAATCGCTGTGGATGATCGCACGAGACGTGTCCATGGCCCTCCTCCGTGACTCGCATGATAGAACATCTGTTCGTCTCTGCGGAGAGCATAGGGGAGGGGTCGGACAAAAACCCACGGGCGGCGAGGACGCACGAAGGCACGGACGTGGCTCGGCGAGGACGGGCGCCTGGGGCGGCCAGCCTAGGCGATGACGAGCCTCGGGCCCCCGGCCAGGCCCTCTATGGCGTCGCGCACGTCGTCGGCGACGTCGTCGTCGGTGACGATGGTGTCCACGTCGCAGATGCCGGCCACCTGCACGGGGGCGTCGACGCCGAACTTGGACGAGTCCGCCAGGAGGACCCGTTCGCGCGACTGCTCGAGCATCGCGCGCTTGATGGCGGCCTGCTCGGGCGTGTAGGTGGACATGCCATGCTCCACCGTCACGTTGTCGGAGCTGGTGAAGAGCCGCGGCGCCATGAAGCGGCGCAGCATCTCCACGGCGTCGGAGCCCTGGGTGGCGTTGAACCCGCGCCGCAGCGTGCCGCCCACCACGATGACGGACACGTCGGCCAGCGTGACCTCGGCAAGCCCGGCGATGCGTATGTCGTTCGTGAGGATGGTGAGGCCCCGCCTGCCAGAGAGGGCCTCGACGAGCGCACGGCACGTCGTGCCCGAGTCCACCAGCAGGAAGTCGTCGTCCCGGACGGTCTCGGCCGCCTTGCGCGCGATCTGCGCCTTCTGCCCGCTGCGCACGTCGCTGCGGGCGTCGATCGTCATCTCGACCGGGTGCGCGGCCGTGCGCGCGATGGCCCCGCCGTGCGTGCGCTCGAGCAGCCCCTCGGCCTCGAGCGCGCGGATGTCGCTCCTGATGGTGGCGGCCGAGACGCCGAAGCGCTGCGCGAGCTCGCCCACCGCGACGCTCCGGCGCTTCTCGAGGAGCTGCAGGATGATCTGCCGGCGCTCCTCCATGAACGGTGCGTGCGTGCCGGATGCCGTGCGTGCCATGAGACCTCCCGTGGGCCCTGTGCGGCCCCTCCGCG
This sequence comes from uncultured Coriobacteriaceae bacterium, assembly GCA_902795635.1. Taxonomy (GTDB): domain Bacteria; phylum Actinomycetota; class Coriobacteriia; order Coriobacteriales; family Atopobiaceae; genus CADBMC01. The sequence goes on from CADBMC010000206.1 coordinate 3,432, forward strand.
TGGCCGCCCGTGCGGCCTTTCGCGTCCCATCGTAGGCCGTTTGGCTTTCGTTTGTGTGCGGTTAGTGACGTATTTGTTCAAATCGCCAAAAATTTTGGCCATAGCACGGCCATATGACAGCCGATATGGTAAAAAACGAAAGTAAAGCGTTACAAGCAAAAACAAGTGAGAGGATTCGACATGGCCATCACCTACACCCCCGACCAGATCGACCCGAGCCAGCACATCGTCGTGAGCTCTCGCACCGGCGCCCACCGCGGCGAACAGTACCTCATGACCGACCCCGACACCGGCATGTTCGTGAAGTACCAGACCTATCCGGCAGGCGACGTGGCGCCCTGGCACACCCACCATTGCGCCCACGGCTTCTACGTGCTCAAGGGCACGCTTCACACCAACGTGGGCGACTTCGGCCCGGGCAGCTTCGTGTGGTTCCCCGAGGGCGAGCGCATGTTCCACGGCGCCGGCCCCGACGAGCAGGTCGAGACCATCTTCATCACCAACAAGCCCTTCGACATCGAGTACGAGTAGGCGGCAGCGGGCGGCCCGCGCCCAGCCGGGGCCCAGACAGGAGGAAGCATGGCCATCACCCTCACGCCCGACCAGATCGAGCCGAGCAAGCACGAGGTCGTGAGCTCGCGCACGGGAGCCCATCGCGGCGAGCAGCACCTGGTGGACGATCCCACCGGCATGTTCGTGAAGTACCAGACCTACCCGGCGGGCGACGTGGCGCCCTGGCACACGCACCCCGTGGCCCACGGGCTCTACGTGCTCAAGGGCACGCTCACCACGAACGTGGGCGACTTCGGGCCGGGCAGCTTCGTGTGGTTCGAGAAGGGCGAGCGCATGTACCACGGCGCGACCCCGGACGGCGAGGTGGA
>CADBMC010000207.1 GCA_902795635.1 uncultured Coriobacteriaceae bacterium
CGGCAGCGCCGCCTCCACCTCGTCGACCGTCTCGAACGTCGCGACGACCCACAGCGGGAACTCCCACGACGCAACGTTCGTCTTTCCCTCCGCCGGCGCCTTCTCGTAGCAGGCGTATCCGGGGAAGTTGAGGCCGGCGGCGGCCAGCCCCGCGCTGTTGGCGCAGTCGAAGTAGAGCGGCGTGTCCTCCTCGACGATCCCCATGCCGAAGACCGGGTGCCTCATGGCCTTCGTGGCGCCGAACGGCGAGGTCTTGGGCTCATAGCCGCGCGGGGCGATGACGACCCCCTCGCCATATGAGAAGCTCCAGTCCAGGTTGCGCCCGAAATACATGTGGCCCGCCTTGTCGCAGAACCTGATCGCCGTGCACATAGGGCTCCTTCCGTCGATGGCTCACCGTTCGCCTCCGGAAGCCGCCGACGGGCGGCCCCGGCAGATTGCCACCCCACATGGTAGAGCTACGGGGCGCGACGAGCCCGCATAGCCAACCGCATTCGCACAAAGGCCTTACCGACGTGGGCATCTGCCATCCCGTCCGCCATCTTCGGCCATCGCGACATTGCATGTCCGAATATGGCCGATTCGCTCATCGCGAGGTGATAGCTTCTCAGGTGACGGAGCCACGGTCGGGCCATGGCGGGAACGACGATGGGAAGGCGCGAGATGGCGAAGCGGCTCACGATGCCCGATCCGGACACGTGCTACAAGATGTTCAAGGCGCGCGACGCCCGCCCTTCCGCAAGGCGCACGTCGGGCGCGTCCGGAGACGCTCCCAAGACCCGTGATGCCTCGCACATCTCGCTCCACGTCGGCTATCGAAGGCCCTACGCCTACGACAGCCTCGTCGGCTTCCTCTCGTTTCGCTGCATCGCGGGGGTGGAGGCGGTTTCCGACGGGGCCTATCGTCGCACGGCCCGCGTGGCGCACGAGGACGGCAGCGAGTCGTGCGGGTGGGTCGAGGTCGCCGATGACCCCGAGAGGAGCGCGCTGAGGGTGTCCGTCTCGCCAAGCCTGGCCGAGAGCCTCCCAGCCGTGCTCGGACGCGTGCGCTCCATGTTCGACACGGACTGCATGCCCGACGTCGTGGCCGAGGGGTTCGCCGCCTTCCACGAGGCCGCCCCCGACGTGGCTCCCATCGACGGGATACGCCTTCCGGGCTGCTTCGACGGGTTCGAGATGGCCTGCCGCGCCATAATCGGCCAGCAGATCAGCGTGAGGGCCGCGAGCACCATCGCCGGCCGCGTGGCAGAGAGGCTCGGAGAGCCCGTGAGCACACCCTTCCCGGAGCTGGGACGCCTGTTCCCCACGCCCCAGCGGATGCTGGAGCCGGACGCGGCCGAGCAGCTGGGGCAGGCGGGCGTAACCCGCAGCCGCCAGCAGGCGATCATCGGCCTTGCGCAGGCCATATGCGACGGGCAGGTGTCGCTTGTCCCCGGGGCCGACCTCGCCCAGCAGTCCGAGCGGCTGCTCGGGCTCAAGGGCATAGGTCCTTGGACCAAGCAGTACCTGCTCATGCGCGCCTATGCCTACCCGGACGCGTTCCCCGCCGCCGACTACGCCGTGAGGCAGGCGTTCCCGGGACGCACGCCGAAGGAGGTCGAGGCGCTGTCGCAGGCGTGGCGACCGTGGCGCAGCTACGCCGTCATGACGCTCTGGCAGGCACTGGCCTCCTCGTAGCGCCGAAGCCGAAGCCCGAGGGCCCGCGCCGCGAGCCCCGCACCCAAGCCCACATCCCGATAGGAAGCCAATGCAATACACGACTCGCATCGACACGCCGCTCGGAGACGTCCTTGCCGCAAGCGACGGCTCCGCCATCACGGGCCTTTGGTTCGAGGGACAGAGGCGCTTCGCCCGCACGCTCGAGGAGCCTCACGAGACGCGCGACGACCTTCCCGCCTTCGCCGAGCTGAGGGCATGGCTGCGCACGTACTTCGAAGGCGCCGACCCGGGACCTGTGCCGAGGTGCGCCCCGAAGGGGACGGCGTTCCAGCTGGCGGTGTGGGGCCAGCTGGCGAAGGTCCCCTATGGCACGACGACCACCTACGGCGAGCTCGGCAGCCGGGTGGCCCGCGAGCTGGGAAAGGACACGTGGAGCGCGCGGGCGGTGGGCGGCGCCGTGGGCCGCAACCCCATCTCCATCCTGCTGCCCTGCCATCGCGTCGTCGGCTCCGACGGCAGCCTCACCGGCTATGCGGGAGGCATCGAGAGGAAGGTCGCCCTGCTCAGGCTCGAGGGCGCCGACATGGATGGGCTGCGCGTCCCGAAGGAGGAGGCGCCTGGCATGCCCGAGGCACGACAGGCGCGCTAGCGCGAGGCGGCCCCTCGAATGCGCCTCTGCGCGTCTGGCCTATCGCACGCCCTCGGCCGTCCTACGCCCTCCGGCGAAGGGCGATTCCGGCCGCGATGGCCGCGCATGCGGCGAGGATGCCGGCGGCTGCCATGGAAGACGTGGCATCTCCCGTCTGGGGGAGCGCCTTGGAGGCCTGGGCCGGCTTGACGGTCTTGTCCGCGGTCGAATCGCTCGTGCCGCCCGTGTCGTCCGTGCCGTCCGTGGGCTTGCTCGGGCTCGGATATGCGTTCGTGCACACGGCCTCGGCCGTCTGGCCGTCGGCGATGGTGCCCGTGTCGTTGCGCCAGGTCGTCGTGTAGCCGGCGCCCGTGCTCTCGGCATCAGCGCTCTCGGCATCCGCGCTCTCGGCGTCAGCGCCATCCGCGTCGGAGTCCTTGTCGGTAGCGTCCTCGACCACCGTGTAGCTGACGCCGGTCGGCAGATGGTGTGCGGACTTGGTCTCGCCGGCGGAAAGGGCGAACGTGGCGACGCCGTCGACGAACTCCATGTCGCCATACTGCCCGTTGATGGTGTCATCGCCTAAGGTGACGGTGAACGCATACGTAGCGTCGGGGTCCGCCGAGCCCGTGACCTTCTTCGTCACCGAGAGGCTGCTCTCGGACGCGGGCTGGATGTCCAGGGTAGCCGTGATGGCCTTGGTGCCGATGAGCGCGCCGATCATGTGCTGGAAGCTGACGCCGTCGGAGGCGAGCGCGGTCGGCGAGTACTGCCGCAGGTCGCGCACCCACTTCAGGGACGTCGTGGCGGAGAGGGTGACCTGCGTCGTGGGCTCGCTCTGCGTCTGCAGGTAGAAGCCCTGCTCGGCGCGCAGGTCGGAGGCGTCCAGCACGTCGCCGGCGCCATCCACCGCGACCATGCCGTCGGGCAGCGTCAGCGCGTAGTGCCCGTTGTACTTGGTGCCCTCGGAGATCTTGAGCTCGCCGGTCCTCCACACGCCCGCGGCGGCGTCATAGGCGAACCGGGCATCCCCGGAGATGCCCACCTGGTCCGCGACGGGCTCCGTGCGCAGGATCGCGCTGGTGTCCACTCCGTTCACCAGACGGCCGGCCAGAGGATAGTTCGTGACCTCAGGGCTGGTCTCGGTGAGGGTGTTGCCCTCGATGCCGTACTGGTCCAGGACGACCCAGATCGCGTACTGGGTTCCCCAGTAGGCCTGCGACTCGGTCACGTAGTAGCCGGAGCCGTGCGAGGCGTCCCAGTTCTGCAGCGGAGTGTAGTCTGCGGACGCGTAGTACATGCATATCGCGGCGTTGTAGAAGTCGGTGGACATGATCTGCGTGCTGGTGAGGCCCGACGCGGTCGTCCCTCCTGTGGTGTAGAGCTCGCCGACCTCCTTCAGGAAGGCGACGATCTTGTCGAGGTTCTCGGTGTTGCCCTGCACGTAGTCCTGGTAGGTGAACGTCGTGTCGCCCACGCTGTAGGGGAAGTCGGAACGCAGCATGGCCGGCGCGTCGAGCTTCTCGTCGAACTCCTGCTCGGTGATGTTGTGGACCGAGCCGATCTCGTACATCCCCAAGCCGTTGTAGGGATAGCCGGCGTACAGGACGGCCAGCAGCTTCTCCATGCAGGCCTCGTAGTCGGCCTGCGCCTCCTTGTCGGTCTTCCCGTCGGCCTTGAAGTCGTCCACGGTGAGATAGCCGAGCGTGTAGCTGGGGACGTCCGTGATGTTGGGCGTCGCATGCGGCCAGTGGTACTGGTTGTTCATGCAGTACAGGATGATGGTCGAGCCGTCATCGGTCGTCACCGAGTGGATGCCCGTGTCCGAGTTGTAGTCGATCGCCACCGTGCTGTCGTCCGCGAGAGCCAGCGTGGGGGCAAGGAACGCGGAGAGGACGAGGACCGCCATGAGCAGCGACAGGGCCCAGGTCCCATGCGTGCGACCCGACGAGAGCGACGGGTGGGCTGGATGAGGCGAAGCGAAGCGGACGGCCCGAGAGCCCGGACGCGATGCGAGACGATGACCCAAATGCTCAACCTCGGCTTCTGATCAAGGGCAGCTTCCTGCCCAAGCCATGTGGTACGACTAAGCAACGTTGTGGCGCAGGACTCCAGGAGCGCAAAAGGACATAATGCATTCCTTAATCTGCGATGATATCCGCACGTAGCGCGCGAGGTCAAGCCACGCGCGCATGGGCGTGCGCCATCGCGACGGCATCACGCGAACGCGTAGCTCGTCATGGATATGGCGCCGAGGTTGCGGACGTCGTTGAAGGCCTCCGGCCTCTCCCCCTGCGCGGCGCCGAGCACCGTGAGCAGCGGCAGGTAGTGCTCGGGCGTGGGAACGGCGTAGCTCGCGTGGGGGAGCTCCTGGTAGCGGATGACGCGCTCGTCGTCGCGCGCCTCCACGGCGGCACGCACGGCGGCGTCGAACTCGTCGCAGGCAGGCGTGCCCACGGGGTTGTCCCACTCCACCTCGCGCAGGTTGTGCACCACGTTGCCGCTCCCCAGCACCACGAACCCCTCGTCGCGCAGCGGGGCCAGCCTGCGTCCGAGGTCGTAGGCGTACCGGGCGCCCTCCAGCCCGTTCACGGAGAGCTCGACCACCGGCACGTTCGCCTCCGGGAGCATGTGGTGAAGGGGCGTCCAGACGCCATGGTCGATGCCCCAGGTGTCGTCCACCTCCACGTGGTCGCCCAGAAGCTCCTGCACGCGGGCCGTGAGCTCGGCGCAGCCGGACGGCCGGTACTCGATCGCGTAGAGCTCCGGAGGGAACCCGTACATGTCGTTCACCTGGCGCGGCGTGGGATCGCTCTGCACCAGCGTCCCGCGCGTACACCAGTGTGCCGAGATGGCAAGAATCGCGCGCGGCTCGTCTGCCAGCAACCTCTTGCCCATCGCGCGCAGCCCATGCGCCACCTCGTCGTCGCGAAGGGCCATCATCGGGTCGCCATGCCCGACGAA
>CADBMC010000208.1 GCA_902795635.1 uncultured Coriobacteriaceae bacterium
ACGCCGCTGTCGCTGGGCGTCGAGACCATGGGCGGCGTCATGACCAAGATGATCGACCGCAACACCACGATCCCGACGCAGAAGACCGAGGTCTACTCCACCGCGACGGACAACCAGACCTCCGTGGAGATCAACGTCCTGCAGGGCGAGCGCGAGCTGGCGGCCGACAACAAGTCGCTCGGCAAGTTCACCCTCACGGGCATCCCCGCGGCCCCTCGTGGCGTGCCCCAGATCGAGGTCACGTTCGACATCGACGCCAACGGCATCGTGAAGGTTACCGCGAAGGACAAGGCCACCGGCAAGTCGCAGCAGATCACCATCTCCGGCTCCACCGCGCTCTCCGATGACGAGGTCGACCGCATGGTGAAGGACGCCGAGGCCCACGCCGAGGAGGACAAGGCCCGCGCGGCCGAGGTCGAGGTCCGCAACCAGACCGACAGCCTGTGCTACTCCACCGAGCAGACGCTCAAGGACCTTGGCGACAAGGTGCCTGAGGACGTCCGCAAGGAGACCCAGGAGGCCGTTGACGAGGCCAAGAAGGCCCTCGACGGCAACGACACCGACGCCATCAAGGCCGCGGGCGACAAGCTCCAGCAGGCGGGCCACAAGCTGGCCGAGGTCGTCTACGCCCAGACCGACAACGCGTCGCAGGGCGGCTCCGATGCCGGCAGCTCCTCCGACGAGAACGTCGAGGACGTCGACTACGAGGTCGTCGACGACGACCACAAGGGCGAGTAGCCATGGCTGCCGACACGACGGACGAGACGAAGCCGACGGCCGGCGCCCCCGAAGGGGCGTCCGGCCAGCCGGACGCCTCGCAGGGCGCGTCTGATGGCGCCGCCCCCAAGGCGTCCGCGGCCCCCACGTCGGGCATGACGGAGGACGAGATGGTGGAGGCCGCCATCCGCGCAGGCGAGCAGGCAGCTGCCGACGACTTCAAGGCCGCCCGCGACGCCAAGGCCGCCGAGGCCGACGACCTGCGCAACCAGGTGGCGAAGCTCGAGGAGGACCTCGAGTCCGCCAAGGGCGACCTCAAGGCGGCCAACGACCGCGTCGCCCGCCTGCAGGCCGACTGGGAGAACTACCGCCGTCGCACCGCCGAGGAGCGCCTCGCCGAGCGCGACCGTGCCTCGGAGGGCCTGGTGAAGAGCCTCCTGCCCGTGATCGACGACCTGGAGCGCGCGCTGGACCACGCCTCCGCGAACGCCCAGGGCAACGAGGCGGCGACGCAGCTCGCCGAGGGCGTGGCCGCCGTGCACGCGAAGTTCGTGGACACGCTCGCGAAGGAGGGCGTCGAGGTGATCGACCCCGCCGGCGAGCCGTTCGACCCGCTCCAGCACCAGGCCGTGGGGCGCGCGGAGGACGCCGATGCCTACGAGGACACCGTGCGCGACGTGTACCAGCGCGGCTACAGGATGGGCGGCAAGGTGATCCGCCCCGCCATGGTGACGGTCACCTTCGGCGGGCCCAAGCGGCCGGCCGAGGCCGACGACGCCGGTCCCGGCGACGCGTCGGGCACCGGCGACGAGGGAAAGTAGCATCTCAGGCGCCCGGGCCATGCGGCTCGGGCGCACTTACGAAGGAAAGGGGGCGACAGCTTCATGGCAAAGAAGAACTTCTACGACGTCCTTGGCGTGAAGCGTGACGCCACCCAGGACGAGATCAAGAAGGCGTTCCGCAAGCTCGCGATGAAGTATCACCCCGATGCCGGCGGCGACGAGCAGAAGTTCAAGGAGATCAGCGAGGCCTACGAGACGCTGTCGGACGAGCAGAAGCGCAAGGAGTACGACCAGCTCCTGATGTTCGGGGGCATCCCTGGCGCCGACATGGGCGGCGCCGGCGGGAGGGGCCGCACCTACACCTACTCGAGCGACGGCATGGACTGGTCCGAGGTCTTCAACAACATGCGTAACGGCGACGGCGCTTTCGGGGGGTTCGACTTCTTCTTCAACAACGACCCAACCGGCAGGGGGCAGTCGCGCGCCATGCGCGGCAGCGACCTCACCCTCGCGGTGGACGTGAGCTTCGACGAGGCGTTCCGCGGCTGCGAGCGCAAGGTCACCTACACCATCCCCTCCACGGGGGAGAGGCAGACCCTGAACATGAAGGTCCCGGCCGGGGCGGTGGATGGCGGCAAGCTCCGCTACCGCGGGCGCGGCGAGTACGGCACCAACGGCGGCAGCCGCGGCGACCTGGTGGTCACGACCCGCGTGGGCACGCACCCGGTGTTCCGTCGCGATGGGGCCGACGTGCGCATGGACCTTCCCGTGAGCATGTACGAGGCGGCCCTTGGCACCACGGTCGAGGTCCCCACGCCCGAGGGCGGCGCCGTGTGGCTGAAGGTGCCGGCAGGCACGCAGTCGGGCAAGGTGTTCCGCTTCAAGGGGCTCGGCGCGCCGAACGTGAAGCGCAAGGGCGCGCGCGGCGCCCTGTACGTGACGATCGACGTGCAGGTGCCTACCAAGCTCACCGACAAGGAGCGCGAGCTTCTCGGCGAGCTTCGCGACGCCGACGTGCGAGACTATCGCAAGAAGGTGGATGGGGTCCGCGCATAGCGGCGCCCTGCGCCGCCGCGGGCGGCCCCGCCGCCGGACGGCTGGGAGGTACTGGTTCTTATGGACGAGAGAAGCGACTTGGGCGCCGGGCATGAGGGCGCGGACAGGGACAAGCCCCTGTACATGATCTCCGTGGCAGCCGAGCTCACCGGCATGCACCCGCAGACGCTGCGCGTCTACGAGCAGAAGGGCCTCGTGAGCCCAGGTCGCTCCCGCGGCAACACGCGCCTCTACAGCCAGGCGGACATCGACCGGCTGAACCTCATCAGCAGGCTCACCGACGAGGGCATCAACCTTGCCGGCGTCGTGCGCATCCTGGACATGCGCGAGCGCGCCGACCAGCGCGATGCCGAGATAGACCGTCTGCGCCGTCGCGTCCGCGAGCTCGAGGACGAGGTGGCCGAGCTCCGCACGCGCGAGAGGATCACCTCGCTGGCCCGCTACGACGGCAAGAACCCCGAGCAGGTCATGCGCAAGCTCCTGGGGGACGGCGGCTCTGGCGACTCCCAGTAGGAGGCGTTGTCACACAGCCGCCATGCATAGGCACTGCGCCCAAGCGGCCCCGCGGCCATTCGGCCCGGGGCCGCTTTCGTGTCTCGCGGTCGTCTCGCGCGTGTGCCGCGAGTGGATGCGCGTGTAAGGAAGCCCTTGCAAAGCCCTTACTCCGACAATATTGACTGCTCGTGTCGGAATGCATATTGTCGTGATATCACAAAGAGGTCAGAATGCCTGAGGCTCGCAGTGCCGGGCAGCAAGGAAAGGAAGCAAAGATGTCATCCGAGAAGGTAATCAAGGCCATGTCGGGCTGGCTCATGTTCCTCGTGGACATCGTCGCCTATACGGCCAGCGTGGTGGGGGTCGTGTGGTCCATCGTCCTGCTCGCGGGAGCCGACGACATGGGCGTCGAGGCGCCCGGGTATGCCATGCCCCTGTTCATAGGCGGCCTCGTGCTGCTGACGGCTGCCATCATTGTGAGCTGCGGCTTTATCGCGCTTCAGCCGGGCGAGGCGAAGGTGTGCCTGCTCTTCGGCAACTACGTGGGCACGATCAGGGACTCGGGCTTCTATTGGGCGAACCCCTTCTACAGCAAGAGCCTGGGCGGCAACGGCTCGGAGGCCGAGGCCTCCAGCGCCGGCGAGGACGAGAAGAAGGGCTTCTCCGCCCACAGCGGGATCTCCACGAAGGTCTCGGTCCGTGCGCGCACGCACAACGGCGAGCGCATCAAGGTGAACGACAAGCAGGGCAACCCCATAGAGATCGCGACCGTGGTCGTGTGGCATGTGGCCGACACCGCGAAGGCCCTGTTCGACGTGGACGACTACGTCTCGTACGTATCCATGCAGACGGAGACCGCGCTGCGCCATGTGGCCAGCATCTACGCATACGACCACATGGAGGACGACGACGCCTCCAACACCGCCGTGACGCTGCGCTCCAACATCGAGGAGGTCTCGGCGAGCCTGCGCGAGGAGCTCGGACGGCGGCTTGCCCAGGCAGGCGTCGAGGTGGACGACGCGCGCCTCACCCACCTCGCCTACGCGCCCGAGATCGCTCCCGCCATGCTGCGCCGCCAGCAGGCCGAGGCCATCATCGCCGCGCGCAAGAAGATCGTGGAGGGCGCGGTGTCGATGGTGGACATGGCCCTCACCGAGCTCTCGGACGGCGGCATCGTGGAGTTCGACGACGACCGCAAGGCGACCATGGCCTCCAACCTCATGGTGGTGCTCTGCGGGGAGTCCGAGGCCCAGCCCGTGCTCAACACGGGGTCGCTCTACTAGGCTAATCTCTGGTGAGGAACGAGACGGGAGGCGCACGGCGTGTCGCGCAGGAAGCAATATCCGCTCCGCGTGGATCCAGAGGTCTGGGCAGCGGTGGAGCGCTGGGCAGAGGACGACATGCGCAGCGCGAACGCCCAGGTGGAGTGGATCCTGCGCGATGCCCTGCGCCGAGCCGGCAGGCTTCCCGCCAAGGGCGCGCCCGGCGCCGACGGCGACGCTCCCCGCAGCCAATAGGCGCAAGAAGGGCCCCTTTCGAGGGGGGCCCTTCTCCATGCTCGCCCGCGTTCCTTCCGCGGGAGCTTCGCGACGCCTCCGACCCTGTCGCGGCGGCCTACTTGGATCCTGAGGCGCGATGCCGCTCGGCCGCGAAGCGTGCCGTGGTGCCGGCCTGGCGCACGGCCGCGCCCGCAGCCCCCTGCGCCTTGGAAAGGTAGCCCGTGAGGTCCGCTCCCGTGAAGAGCTTGATGACCCAGGCGTAGAGGAGCAGCACGACGAGGGGCACGAGGCACGACGTCACGATGCGAACCGCCACGGCGTCGATGAGGCCGTTGAGCTGCTCGCCTACCGCGGCGACCGCGCCCTCGGCTCCTGAGGCCAGCGCGTCGGCCCCGCTCGAGATGGCGTCCCCCAGTGCCTCAAGGGGGCTCTTGCCCTCGTCGGCGTCCTCGTTGCCGCTCTGCTCGGAGTTGGCGGCGTTCGTCTCGTCGGCCTTCTGGCTCGTCTCCTCCGCGAGCGATGCCTCGTACTGCTCGTTTATCGTCTTGGTGATGCCGGTGCTCACCGGCACGAGCGTCACCAGCGCCACGGCGACGACGATGAGCTTGACGCCCCAGACGAACAGGATGCGGCTTGAGCCCCACCTCTCTCGGAGCCATAGCCAGACGGCCATGAGCACGAGGCCTGCCGGGACGAGGAACCTGCAGGCGACAAGCCCGAAGGTGGTCAGGAGGAACTTCTCGAGGTAGATGATCGCGAGGACCGTCGCGAGCTTGCCTGAGAGGTCGGCCAGCTGGTCGGCGATGGGGGTGCCGACATCCCCTGGGATGGCAGTAATGGCCACAGATGCCGTCGTGGTGGTCGCGACGAGGCCCAGCGCGTCGCCCTTCTGCTCGTCGAGCGTCTGGGCGGTGTCGCCATAGGCGTCTGGCGACGACAAGCGATCGGCCAACGGCCAGGCGCAGAGGATCGCGAGGAGCGCGATGACCGCCGTCACGACCACGCGCGTCCGAAGGCCCGCCGCGTGCTGGGCATCATCGGGGAGCGCGGGCGGCATGCGGCCCTGCCGCACGGGCCCGAGCTCGCTCGCCGTGGAAATGGCCCGCCGGAGCCACCCTTCGCGGCGGTCGCCGCCACTGCGCGTCCCCTTCTCGCCATCGTCCATGCGCATCCCCTTGTCGTGAGCCGAACGGAGCACCTGCTCCTGTTCCTTGATACACCCGCGGGATCGACGCGATGCCCCGTCAACGCGCCCATCAGCCGCTCGGCAGATCTTCGCCACGCTACCTGCGTGCACGAACATACAAAAATCTAACACATAGACACTTAAATAATGTATAGACATCATTCTTAAGTGGAACAATGAAACTGATGAAAGAGGAGCTCGCGGCGGGCAGCTGCTTGCCGCGAAGGCTCGTTGGGAGTGGTGTATATGAGACTAGACAAGTGGGCGGTCACCGCACAGGAGGCCCTGCAGGCCTCGATCTCGGTCGCCGCGGATGCGGAGGCCGGCTCGGTCGGGCCGGTTCACCTCCTGAAGGCCCTGCTCGACCAGGATGACAGCAACCTGCGCTCGATCATCGAGCGCGTGGGCGCGGACCCGGCCCAGATCGAGGGCCAGGTGGACGATTCCATAGCCCGGGCGCCGAAGGTGTCGGGCGACATGAGCCAGATGGGCATGAGCTCCGAGCTCGTGCGCGTGGGGGATGCTGCCGAGAAGTTCGCCAGCAAGCTCGGCGACTCCTACGTGACGAGCGAGCACCTGCTCTGCGCCCTTGCCGACGACAAGGGCGAGGCGGGCTCCATCCTCAAGTCGGTGGGGCTCACCAGCAAACGCGTGCAGGAGGCCTATCAGGACCTCCGTGGCGACGAGCGCGTCACCAGCCAGGACTCCAAGCCCGAGTTCGAGGCGCTCGAGAAGTACGGCCGCAACGTCACCGACCTCGCCCGCCAGGGCAAGCTCGACCCCGTGATCGGCCGCGTCGAGGAGATCCGCCGCACGATCCAGGTGCTGAGCCGCCGCACGAAGAACAACCCCGTGCTCATCGGCGAGCCCGGCGTGGGCAAGACGGCCATCGTCGAGGGCCTGGCCGAGCGCATCGTGGCCGGCGAC
>CADBMC010000209.1 GCA_902795635.1 uncultured Coriobacteriaceae bacterium
GCCCTCGCCACCCACGACCTGGAGGCGGCGACCCTGCACACGGCCCTCGGGCAGGACATCTACACGCAGCGCTCCCAGCCGAACGGCCACTACAACCACCTGGACGTCATCAACCGCGTGAGGCGCGCCGGCTCGATCGCCTCGTTCATCGAGGAGAGCGGCGCGGACGACGGCATCATGTGCTCGCTCGAGCGCTGCCACGTCCCCTACGTGCTCACCGGCTCGATTCGCGACGACGGGCCGCTGCCGGAGGTCATCGGCGACGCCTACTCCGGCCAGGCGGCCATGCGCGGCCTCGTGCGCTCGGCCACGACGGTCATCTGCCTCGCCACGATGCTGCACACCATCGCCACCGGCAACATGGTCCCCTCGTACCGCGTCACGGCCGACGGCACGGTGCGCCCCGTCTACTTCTATGCGGTGGACGCCGAGGAGTTCGTCGTCAACAAGCTGCTCGACCGCGGCAGCCTCTCGGCCACGACGGTCGTCACGAACGTGCAGGACTTCGTGATGATGGTCGCTCGCGGCGTGGGCGCGCTCGACGGCTCGCGCGGCTAGGGCGCATCGCGCGGCCAGGACGTCTTGTGCGGCCTGGGCGGCCAGGTGGGCTGCCTAGGCCTGCTTCGTCTGCCAGAACCTGAGGCCCGCCTCGAAGCTGTACGAGGGTATCCAGGACAGGTAGAGCTCCGATGCCTTGCCGGCGAGCCGCGCGTAGTCGTAGGGGTTCACCGGGTCGTCGGTGTGCGCCATGTACTCCTCGAAGCCTATGAGGAGCTGGGTCGTGACCCACGCGATGGTGTCTATGTCCTTCGGTGCGAGCCCCTCGGGCGGATAGGCCCTCAGGACGTCGCGGACGATCTCGCGGACTCCGCCCTTCACGTCCACGCCCTCTATGTCGAGCGAGCCCAGCAGGTACAGGTCGTTCACCTCGCCGTAGAGCGAGGCGATCATGGACGACATGACGTGCTGCGAGCAGGTGGAGGCATCGGTCGTCTCCTGCTGGTCGATCCAGGCGCACACGTCGTCGCTCAGGGCCTCGAGCCGATGCTCGATGAGCTTCTGGGCGAGGTCGTACTTGTCGTGGTAGTGATGGTAGAACGTGCCCTTGTTGACGAGCGCCTCATGGCATACCTGCTGCACGGTGATCTTGTCAAAGGGCTGCTCGTGCAGGAGCCTGATGAAGGCGACCTCGATGGCGGCCTTGGTCTTGGTGACGCGCGGGTCTTCCCTGAAAGTCATAAATTTCTCCTAATAATCACCGATTCGCTCAGAATCGTATGGATAACATACCAATACGGTCAATACTGCCGATTGAACAACCGGCGATTCGAAATCATAATGGCCTTGGTTTTGAACAAAGTCAGTTTTTGCGTTAGGAGAGTGAACATGCTTTCGAAGATCGCTCATGCTGCCGAGCGCAAGGCCTTCGAGGTCGCGATCGACCAGGTCATCAAGGCCGGGTCGTCCGAGGACCGCGACGAGAAGCTCGACAAGCTCATCGACATGGCGGGCAAGCTCCTCAAGGACACCTCGCCCGGCGCCACCCGCGGCCTGCGCAAGGGCCTGTACCCCGGGTCCAAGTGGGAGAACTTCCTGTGGCGCGTCATCGACGAGACCGACCCGTTCCTGCTGCGTCGCGTCGTGCTCAACGGCGGCTACGAGTCCGCGTTCCGCGGCCTGCGCACCACCACCGAGAACGCCAACAAGTACCAGTGCAACGTGCCCTGGATCATCATCTTCGACCCCACGAGCGCCTGCAACAAGCACTGCGTCGGATGCTGGAGCGCCGACTACGAGAAGTGGCAGAACCTCACCTACGAGGAGTGCGACAAGATCGTCACCGAGGGCAAGGAGCTCGGCACGCACCTCTTCATGATGACGGGCGGCGAGCCCCTCGTCCGCAAGAAGGACGTCCTCAAGCTCGCCGAGAAGCACGACGACTGCCTCTTCAACATCTTCACGAACGCCTCGCTGATCGACCAGCAGTTCTGCGACGACGTGAAGCGCGTGGGCAACATCGTGTTCTCCGTCTCGCTCGAGGGCTGGGAGGACACCAACGACGGTCGCCGCGGCGACGGCTCCTACCAGGAGGTCATGCGCGCGCTCGACCTCATGCACAAGAACGGCCTGCTCTACGGCACCTCGACGGCCTACACGCGCGCCAACTGCGAGACCGTCACCTCCGATGACTATCTGAAGATGCTCATCGACAAGGGCTGCCGCTTCGCGTGGTTCTTCCACTACATGCCCGTGGGCGAGGGCGCCAACGCCGACCTCATGCCCACCATCGAGCAGCGCGAGTACATGCTGCACCGCATCCGCGAGGTGCGCGGCATCGAGGGCGGCCTGCCCATCTTCGCGATGGACTTCCAGAACGACGGCGAGTACGTGGGCGGCTGCATCGCCGGCGGCCGCGTGTTCTGCCACATCAACGCCAAGGGCGACGTGGAGCCGTGCGTCTTCATCCA
>CADBMC010000210.1 GCA_902795635.1 uncultured Coriobacteriaceae bacterium
CCGCCCACGCGCACGCTAGCGGCTCCGCTCCTTCAGGGCTCGCTGGATTTCGCGGTCCATGTCGCGCTTCGCCATGTCTGCGCGCTTGTCGTAGAGCTTCTTGCCGCGGCCCAGGCCCACGATGAGCTTCACGCGGTTGTGCTCGTCGAAGTAGAGCTCGAGCGGCACGAGGGCCATCCCCTTCGTGCGGAGCTTGCCGTCCAGGTAGTCGATCTGTCGACGATGCAGCAGGAGCCGGCGCTTGCGGTCGGGGTCCACGTTGAAGATGGATCCGTTGCTGTAGGGGTGGATGTGCACGCCATGCAGCCATACCTGCCCGCCTCTTATTAGGCAGAAGGCGTCGGTTATCTGGCATGCCCGCTCGCGCAGGGAGCGCACCTCGGTGCCGCGCAGCTCGATGCCGGCCTCGTAGGTCTCGTCGATGAAGTACTCGTGGCGCGCCGAGCGGTTCTTGGCGATGGTCTTGCGCTCGCGCCTCTCATGCCTCGCCGGCATCCTGCCCCTCCTCTCGCGCGATGTCCTCGTCGCTCTCGCGTATGAGCTCGATCAGCGCCTTGCAGGCCGCGGAGCCCACGAGGTCGCGCGCACGCACCGTGCAGTCCGTCGCGAAGCCGTTGTCGCCCATGGACGCAGCATCGGTGGCGCACATGAGCAGGCAGATGGCGATTTCGGCGTTCGCGCCGTACTCGATGCCCTCCGCCGCCAGCAGGCTCGCGGCCTCGTCGTCGGAGATGGCATCCGGGTCGGCCGCGGTGCCCGCCGCCTGGTCGAGCGCTGCGTCCAGCGCGGAACTCGGCATCTCGAAGCGCCGCGCGCACCTCAGGCATGCCGCCTGCAGCTTGGGGTTGCCGGTCTTGGCGTAGTGCGAGGCGAAGTTGAGATAGGCGCGCACGAGATGCTCGGCACGGCTCGCGCGCTCGAACACCGAATAGCTCAGGGCGAGGAACTCGTCGTGGTTGCCGGCGTTCTCGAAGAGCTCGGCGAGGTCGAGCCTATAGGCGCACTCCATCGGGTCCCAACGCACGGCCTGCTTGAGGGCCTCGATCGCCGCATCGTAGTCGCCGAGGCGCACCTGGGCGAACGCGAGGTCGCCGTAGACGCGGTCGAACGGCTCGCCCACGTCGTGGAGCTCGCGCGGGTCCTTCTCGACGCGCCGGTAGGCGATGCGCTCGAATATGGTCGGGAAGCTGAACCACTGCTCGGAGTCGGTGGCCTGGCAGTTCCTCCCCGCGTATTCCTCTATGTCCGCCGCGAGCGCGGCAAGGAGGTCACGGGCCTGCTCGTCCTCCCCTGCCACCAGCAGCTGCTCGGCGCGCAGCACGCCTTCCGACGTGATGGTGTCGCCCATGCGTCCCCCTTCCTGTTCTGGCTAGGCTAATACCTTACCCGTTCCCGACGGAGCTCAGGCACCGCGGCGCGTCAGGCGTCCGAGCCTCCCGCCAGCGCGAAGTCAATCTGGCCGCGCGCGGCGTTCGTCCCGGTGAGCCTCACGGCCACGCGCATGCCCACATGCCAGCTCTTCCCGCCGGAGCCTGAGCGCAGCACGTGGCGCTCCTCATCGAAGTCGCACCAGCCCTGGCCGAGCAGCCTCACCGGCACGAGCCCCTCCGCGCAGGTGTCCTCGAGCATGACGAAGAGCCCGAAGCGCTCCACCCCGCTCACGATGCCCGAGAAGACCTCGCCCACGTGCGGCGCGTAGTACTCGGCCATCTTGACCTTCTGCGACATGCGGCTCGCCGCGTCGGCCACGCGCTCGCGCTCGGAGCAGTCGCGGCAGAGCTGCGGCAGGACCTTCTGGCAGGCCGTCTGCTCCTTCGAGCCGAGAGTCCCCGCGAGCAGGGCCTTGAGCGCGCGATGGACGATGACGTCGGGGTAGCGCCGGATGGGCGAGGTGAAGTGGCAGTAGGCGCTGGCGCCGAGGGCGTAGTGGCCGAGGTTCTGCGGCAGGTAGATCGCGCGCGACTGCGCGCGGAGCAGCACCTGGCTCACCATGTAGTAGGCAGGCGTCCCGTGGGCCTTGTCGAGCGCCTCCTGCACGGCGAAGGGGTCGCCGGCGGCCAGGCGCTCGCCCACCCCCTCGCGCAGGAGCCCCAGCTCGCGCAGGACGGGCATTGCCTCGCGCAACCCGTCTTGGGAGGGACGCTCGTGCACACGGAAGGCGGCCGGAACCTCGCGCTCGGCCAGCATGGCGGCGACGCTCTCGTTGGCCAGAAGCATCGCCTCCTCGATGAGCTGCGTCGCGGGCGTGCGCTCGCGCACGGCGACTCCGGTGGGATGCCCGTTCTCGTCCAGCACGACCTTCGCCTCGCGCGAGTCGAAGTCGATGGCGCCTCGCTTGCGGCGGATCTCCTGGCGCAGGCGCGAGACCTCGTCCAGGGCGACGAGGGCCTCGGCCACCTCGGCCGCATGGCCGCCCGCAGCGGGGAGCAGCTCGGAGGGGTCCGTGCCTGCCCCGGCAGGCCCGCCCTCATGGGCGCCCATGCGCTCGAGCATGGCATCGACGGTGCCATAGTCGAGCCGCGCCTTCGATCGGATGAGCGAGGGGAACGCCTCGCTTGCCACGACCTCGCCCTTCGCCGACAGACGCATGACGACGCTCATGCAGAGGCGGTCCTCGTTCGGCAGCAGCGAGCACACGTCGTTGCAGAGCCTCTCGGGGAGCATGGGCAGGACGCGGTCGGCGAGGTACACCGAGGTCGTGCGGCGCCGGGCCTCGAGGTCGATGGCGTCGTCCCAGCGCACGTAGTGGGAGACGTCCGCGATGTGGACGCCCACCTCGTAGCCCCCGTCCTCAAGCCGCCGGCACGAGACGGCGTCGTCGAAGTCCCTCGCGTCCACGGGGTCCACCGTGAGGCAGCAGGCTTCGCGCAGGTCGCGACGGCCGGGCTCGGCGGCAAGCACGGAGGCTCCCTCGGCATGGATGGCCTGCGCCTCGGCGAGCGCGTCCTCGGGGAAGGCGACGGCCAGGTCGTAGGAGGCGACGACGGCCTCCATGTCCAGGTCCATCTCGGAGCCCGCCCCCACGCGGCGATCGAGCGTGACCACGCCTGCGGACTTGCGCGAGGGATAGGCGAGGATTCGCGCCACGACCACGTCGCCCTCGCCCACGCCGAGCCTCTGCGCGCTCGTGTCCTCCGGCGTCACGAAGAAGTCGCGCCGCATGCGCTCGTCCAGGGGCACGACCACGCCCAAGGGCTCGGCCACTTGGTAGATACCGATGAAGGTGCTCGTGGCGCGTATCATGACGGACTGCACGTAGGCCATCGCCCGGCCCTCGCGCCGAACGATGGCGGCGCGCACGACGTCGCCGTTCATGCCCTCGCGCAGCCCGCCCTTCGCGACGGGGAAGCTTCCCTCGTCGGAGACGACCGTCGCCACGCTCGGGCGCAGAACGTGCAGGACGCCCTCGACCACACGCACGGAGCGCTTGCCGGTCTTCCTGCCCTTCGCCTGGCGGCCACGCCCCTTGCCCTTGGAGCCCCCGCCCTGCCTGCGAGAAGAGCGCTTCGATGCCCCCATGGCTGCCTCCTTTGCGAAAAGGGGCGACATGGCCTGCGCCATGCCGCCCCCTGCGGACGAGTCGTGTGCGCCCCTGGCGCCCCTAGACCTTGAGGTAGCGGCGCATGGCGATCATGGAGCCGAAGAGGCCTATGAGCAGCCCGAGCAGCACGAGCGCGCCGTAGGTCTTGATGATGGTGGACGTGGCCAGCGAGAACGAGAGGAACGAGAGGCTCTGCGCGAGGCGAGGCAGGCCCTTCGAGATCACGAGCTGCAGGCACCCCACCGCGAGCAGCGAGCCGATCAGCGCCTCCAGCGCGCCTTCCATCAGGAAGGGACCGCGTATGAAGCCGTTCGAGGCGCCCACCAGCCGCTCGATGGCAATCTCGCGGCGACGCGCGGTGATGGCCAGGCGGATCGTGTTGTTGATGAACACGAAGGCGACGAACGTGAGCAGCACGACGAGCACGAGGGCGGCGATGCGCAGGTAGTTCGTCACGCTGAACAGCTTCTCGACCGTCTCCTGGCCGTACTGCACCGAGGAGGAGGGGTCGGAGTCGTCGGCGACGGAAGCGAAGTCGGAGTCCGCGATGAGCTTGTCGGCGACCTTGCTCACGTCCTCGGGCTGCTTCATCTTGATGACGAGCGAGGCAGGCACGGGGTTCTCGCCGTCGAGCGCCGAGATGGCATCCTCGGCGTTGCGGTTCGACATCGTGTTCTTGTACTCCTCGAGCGCCTCGTCCTTGCTCTTGTAGGTGACGGACTCGACCTCGTCCCAGCCCTCGATCTTGGCCTGGAGGGCGTCGACGGCGTCCTGCGAGGCGTCGTCGGAGAGGAACGCCTGGATCGTGACCTGGTCCTCCACCGAGCCCACCATGTTGCCGATGAGGGCGGAGCCCAGCACGAACAGCCCGATGATGAACAGCGACAGGAAGATGGTGACGACGGCGCCAAGCACCGTGGACCAGTTGCGTCGGAAGTGGTGGAAGGCCTCGCGCAGCGAGTAGCCGAAGTTAGAGGGAGACATAGTTCCCGTAGCCTCCTCTCTCCTGGTCGCGCACGACCTGGCCGGCCTCGAGGGCGATGACGCGCTTGCGCATGGAGTCGACCATCTCGCGGTCGTGCGTTGCCATGACGACGGTCGTGCCGTTGCGGTTGATGAGCTCGAGCAGCCTCATGATGCCCAGCGAGATGGC
>CADBMC010000211.1 GCA_902795635.1 uncultured Coriobacteriaceae bacterium
ACGAGGGCCTCTCCATCATGATCGTGATCAACAAGATCGACCGCCCCGGCGCCCGTCCGCGCGAGGTCGTGGACGAGTCGCTCGACCTGATGATGGACCTGGGTGCCACCGACGAGCAGCTCGGGTTCGCCATGGAGCACGTCGTGTTCGCCTCCGCGCAGGAGGGCTATGCGCGCCTGGACCCCGACGACGGCAACATGGACATGTATCCGCTGCTGGACATGGTGGTGGACGAGATGCCCGCTCCCGACGCCGACCCAGACGGCCCGCTGGCCATGCAGTGCGTGACCATCGACCACTCCGACTACGTGGGTCGCATCGCCATCGGCCGCGTGTGGTCGGGCACCATCCGCAAGGGCGACACGATGCTCGTGGTCAAGCGCGACAAGGACCCCGAGCGCGAGCAGGTCAAGCAGCTCTTCACCTTCGACTACCTGGGCCGCACCGAGTGCGACGAGGTTGCCGCGGGCGACATCTGCGCCGTCGTGGGCGTGGACGACGCCGACATCGGCGACGTCTACACCGACCCCGACCACCCTGTGGAGCTCGAGCCCATCCGCATCGACCCGCCGACGATGGCCGTCATCTTCGAGGCGTCCACCTCGCCGCTCGTCGGGCGCGAGGGCGACATCGTGGGCGGACGTCAGCTCAAGGCGCGGCTCATGCAGGAGAAGGAGAACAACGCCACGATGCGCATCGAGGAGCAGTCCGACGGGCTGGGCGTGGAGGTCGCCGGCCGCGGCATCCTGCATCTGTCGGTGCTCATGGAGGAGATGCGCCGCGAGGGCTACGAGTTCCAGGTGGGACGTCCCCGCGTGCTCTTCAAGAAGGCCGAGGACGGCAGCATGCTCGAGCCCATCGAGCAGGCAGTCGTGGAGTGCCCGGACGAGTACTCCGGCAAGGTGATCGAGGTCTTCGGCAACGCCGGCGGCGTGATGGTGAGCATGGAGTCGGGCATGCAGCAGGCCCACCTCGAGTTCAACATCCCCACCCGCGGCATCATGGGCCTCAAGAACCGCATCCTCAACGTAACGCACGGCGAGGGCATCTTCTACCACACGTTCCTGGAGTACGGTCCCTACGCCGGCGAGATCGGCACCCGTCAGAACGGCGCCATGATCTCCATGTCCACGGACAAGGCCGTGGCCTATGCGCTGGGCACGCTGCAGGAGCGCGGCACGCTCTTCGTGGGCCCGGGCGACGAGTGCTACGAGGGAATGCTCGTGGGCGAGCGCTCGAAGCCGGGCGACATGGTGGTCAACGTGGCGCGCACGAAGCAGCTGGGCAACCAGCGCTCCTCCACGGCCGACATCGCGGTCCAGCTCACGCCCCCGAGGACCTTCACCCTCGAGGAGGCGTTGGAATACATCATGGACGACGAGCTCGTCGAGGTCACGCCCAAGTCCATCCGCATGCGCAAGCGCATCCTGTCCGAGATCGAGCGCCGCAAGTGGGCCGTCAAGACGGGTCGCGTGGCGAAGCTCGCGGACAACGCCAAGGACTAGCTGCCAGGACGGCCTTCCCCAGGGTCGCCGCCCTGCGCGGCGGCCTCGGCGGCTTCGCTGCCTGCCTCGCCTGTGCCCGCACGGCCTGGGCGGGCGGCGGAAGCGCCGCCCCTGCTGCCCCGGCTCGGCTGCACGCGACGGACGATGCGCAGGCCCGCCCGCTTCACGGCAGGCGTGAGGTCTATGTCCACGTGAGAGACGATGTTGAAGCGCAGCGAGAGCCTGCGCAGAAGCACCGTCACCACGGTGCAGGCGATCGCTCCCCAGCCGCGCGGGAAGGCGAGGCAGAGCATGGCAAGCAGGTAGACGCATGAGCCGGCTAGCGCGCAGAGGGCATAGTAGTTCGACCTCTTGAAGATGCGCGGCGTGTCCCCAAGAAGCACGTCGCGCAGCATGCCGCCGCCCACCCCCGTGAGCACGCCCATGAGGATGCAGGCGGCAGGCCGGAGCCCGTAGATCAGGGCCTTGTCGGCGCCCGCGGCTGCGAACAGGCCAACCGAGATGATGTCCACCCATTCCAGAAGTGCCGGCGCCGACCTCGCGAGGCTCGGGAAGAGGAAGCCCGCGATGCCGGTGACCACCGTCACCGCGATGGCGTAGGGCGAGCTCAGCATGTACACGTCGCCCACCTGCATGATGACGTCGCGGGTGAGCCCGCCTCCCAGCCCGCATACCATGGACAGCGCGATGTGGCCCACGAGGTCGAGCTTGCGGTCCTGCGCCACGAGGATGCCGGAGATGGCGCCCACGACGACGGCCACGAGGTCGAGCCATACGGGGATGCCCGCCGAGGTCACGGCGTGAGTGGAGGCTTCTGCGAGCAGGGCGATTTGCATGGCGGCTCCCGGGGTTCGGCGTCGAGCCAAAGTCTAGCCGCATGGGAGGCGCCGAGGGCCTGCCGTACGCCTAATCCCCGAGTCGGCTCACGCCTTCCTGACCAGGCTCTTACACGGCATCCAACAGGCGTGTTTTCGACGATCGCCCTGCTTGCCGGAGGGCTGGCATCCGCTCCCCACGCCGCATGCGCGACGAGATGGAAGCTGCTCGTTCCAATCCAGCGACAGGTACGCTATACTTTCCCGTGCTATTTACGGAGAGTTGTCCGAGTGGCTTAAGGAGCACGATTGGAAATCGTGTAGGCGCCTAAAGCGTCTCCGGGGTTCAAATCCCCGACTCTCCGCCAGAATCTCCTCGTGGCGCCTTCGGGCGCCACGTCAGGTATTTTGGAGAGGTGGCAGAGCGGCCGAATGCGGCGGTCTCGAAAACCGTTTACCCCTTTGGGGTACGAGGGTTCGAATCCCTCCCTCTCCGCCAGCGACGCCTGGGGCCGGCCGTAAGGTCGGCCCCTTTTGCAATGCGGCTGCGTCCGCCGAGAGGGGCGATGGGCTCGATGGGCAGGCTGAGGTTCACGGGAAGGAACTACTTCGCGCGCAGCTGGACCCTGCTCACCCGCGCGAAGGGCTGGCCCAAGACGGTCCTCCTGCTCTGCGTCGCCTCCCTCGTGCCCATCGTCGGGCCCCTGTTCAGCCTTGGCTACATCGTCGAATGGGCGCGCCTCACGGCTTGGGGCGTCGACGCGTACCCGAAGCAGCGCGGCATCCGCATCGGCCGCTGCATCGCCTCGGGCTGGCGGGCGTTCGTCATCCGCCTCGTGTACGTGTTCTTCTTCGTATCCTGCTACCTCGGCATGCGCTACCTCGGCGGCGGGAGCGTCTTCTCGACCCCCTCCGCGGCCGAGCTCGCGCTCCAGCCCCTCGTGGGCTGCCTCGCCCTGGTGCTCGTGGACGCCCTGGTCCTGCGCGGCACGATCTACCGACGCCTCGGCGCCGGCCTGCACCTGGGCAAGGCCTTCGAGATGGTCCGCCGCGACCCGGCGGGCTACCTCCGGGTTGCCGCGATCGACTTCGTGTGGACCGTCGTCGAGGAGCTCGTCGTCATCGTGTGCCTGCTTCCGATAGCCACGGCGGTCTCGAGCGGCGCGATGTCGTTGTCCGGCAGCCTCGCAGGCGGCACGGGCACGCTCGTGCGCGCCGTCTTCGAGGGGATGTATCCCGCCCTCGTGCTTGCCGAGGTCCTCATGCTCGTGTCCGAGGTGATGCGCATGCTCGTGCGCGACAACGCCGTCGCGCTGTGGATGCTGCAGTTCGACGTCCCTCGCTGGGGACGCGACGAGGACCCGCTCCCGGGCCCCGAGCCTGTCCATCTGGAGCTGCCTGGCGGGGGCATCGGCCAGCCCGGTGCACCGAGTGCGTCGGGGATGTGAAGCCCGCGCGGATTTCCCGAATCCCGAACGAAGGCGCCACGCGCCGCATCCGGCACCTTGCCTGCGCATTCGTGAGCGCACGTATGCCCCATGTGGGAGCAGGCACAGATTCGTGTCCGAGCGCATCGCTAGCCTTGTCGTAGGCAAGGAGGGATGGCGGGCGAGAGGAGCGCATCGTGGTTCTTATGCGCGTGGGCGGCGATTCATGGTATTATCACACGTCGTACCTTTCCTGTTCCGGGCGCAACCTTCACGTCCCGGAGCCATCAGTCCGGAGGAGGTGACACCATGAAGGCATATGAACTGCTGTATTTCGTTGATCCCGCAAGCACGGACGAGGCGCGCGCAGGCGTCATGAAGCGCGTTGACGTCGCTATCACCGGCGAAGGCGGCACCGTCGACAACGTCGAGGATTGGGGCCGTCGCAAGCTCGCCTACGAGATCGACCATCTCGCCGAGGGCGACTACACCCTCATCGACTTCCACGCAGATCCCTCCCAGATCGCCGAGCTCGACCGCGTTCTCCGCATCAACGATGCGGTGAAGCGTCACATGATCGTGCGTCGCACCGACAGGGACTAGGCAGGAAGCGCGGGACGTTCCCGCAATCGAGAGGCAGTGAGCGACATGAGCATCAACCGCGTGATCATATCCGGAAACCTCACGAGGGACCCGGAGCTCAGGCAGACGCAGGGCGGCTCGGCCGTCCTCGCCTTCGGCGTCGCCGTCAACGACCGCAGGCGCAACACCCAGACGGGCGAGTGGGAGGACTATCCCAACTTCGTCGACTGCGTGATGTTCGGCACCCGCGCCGAGGCCATCTCGCGCTACCTCTCCAAGGGCACCAAGGTCGCTATAGAGGGCAAGCTCCGCTACAGCTCCTGGGAGCGCGACGGCCAGCGCCGCAGCAGGCTCGAGGTCATCGTGGACGAGATCGAGTTCATGTCCCGCGGAGGCCAAGGCGGCAACGGCGGCCAAGGCGGCTACCAGCAGGGTTCCTACCAGCAGGGTTCCTACCAGCAGCAGCCCCGCCAGGGCGGCTACCAGTCCGCGCCTGCCCCCTCCGCCCCGCTCCAGACCCCGCCCTCCGCGGACGTCTATGACGAGGACATCCCGTTCTAGCAACGCATACGTGCAACACGCAAGGCGGCCCTGCCGCCGTAAGAAAGGCATCAAGACATGGCTCAAGAGTATCAGCGTCAGCCGCGTCGCAAGTACTGCCAGTTCTGCAAGGAGAACGTCGAGTACATCGACTACAAGGACACCCAGCTCCTGCGCAAGTACATGACCGACCGCGGCAAGATCAAGCCGCGCCGCGTCACCGGCGCGTGCACGCAGCACCAGCACGACGTGGCCGTGGCAATCAAGCGCGCCCGTGAGATGGCCCTGCTGCCCTACACCGTCCCCGTGGTCTCGAATCGCGGCGGGCGTCGCGAGCGCAAGTAAGAGGAGGCACACATGAAGGTAATCCTTCTGGGTGAGCTCCGTGGCAAGGGCGGAGAGGGCGACGTCATCGACGTTGCCCAGGGCTATGCGGAGAACTATCTGCTTCCCAAGCGCCTTGCCATCAAGGCCACCCCTGGAAACTTGAAGCAGCTCGAGGAGCGTCGCCACAACATCGCGCTCCGCGAGGCCAAGCGCATCGCGGACGCCGAGGCGTCCAAGGCGCTGCTCGACGGCAAGACCGTCAAGGTCGACGTTCGCGTCGGCGAGGAGGGCCAGCTCTTCGGCTCCGTCACCTCGCAGATGGTCGCCGACGCCATCAAGGCCCAGCTGGGCACCGAGGTCGACCGTCGTCGCATCGAGCGCAACACCAACATCAAGACGGCTGGCACGCACACCGTCGAGGTGAACCTGTACCGCGACATCAACGCCACCGTCTACGTCGTCGTTGGCGACGTCACCGAGCCCGAGCCCGTCGAGGACGAGGCCGAGGGCGAGGCTGCCGAGGAGGAGGCCGTCGAGGCCGAGCCGGCAGAGGAGACCGCGGCAGAGGCCGAGTAGCTTCGACCTTACGACCTGCAGACATAAGGCAGATTTCAACGCCACCAGGTGTTCGAAAGGCCGGAAAACCACAGGTCGCACGCGTGAAAGCAAAGGTCCCCCGCTTGGGAGCAGGGCTTCCCGGCGGGGGACCTTCTTTGGCACTAACCATCAAACTATGGCATCTACCTGCGAAAACGCATCTTCCGGAATGGGACGCACAACGCAGTTGCACAGGTAGATGGCCGTTTTTCGGTTTCGATGGGAACAGGCGTACGGCAATGTCGAAAACCGTCCGCAAGAACTTCTGAATTTGTTGAAAGCGTAGAAAACTCGCGTTTCCCATGTTCGCGGCGAGGGGCTCTTAACAATCCGTTGTCCATAGCTCCAGCAGCCCCGAAAGGGGGCACGCCCGCCGCGCGGCCAAGCGCTACGATGCCAAGGCACGAGTCCTGCCGCTGCGCTGCGGCAGGCGCATGCGGACACCACGAGGAGACGCGAAGGAAGGGGATGCCATGCCGAAGGCAGACGATGGCCGTACGCATGTCCGCTCCATCGCGCCGACGGATGCCCCCATGCCGCACGACAAGGCGGCCGAGGCCTCCGTCCTCTCCGCCATGATGCTCTCCCAGGACGCCATCACCGAGTGCTTCTCGGAGCTCACGGACCAGGACTTCTACCTTCCCTCGAACCGCAAGATCTTCGAGGCCATGCGCGTGCTCTTCGAGCGCGGACAGGCGCCCGACCCCGTCACGCTCGCGGACTACCTCAACTCCCAGGGCGAGCTCGAGCGCGTGGGCGGCAGGCAGTACCTGCTCGACCTCGGCGGGAACACCTTCGCGCTCGCCAGCTGGCGCAGCCACATCGACATCCTGCGCAGGGACACCACCCTCCGCAAGCTCATCGAGGCCTCCGCGGCCATCACGGCGCTCGCCTACGACGCGCCGGAGGACACGCGCGAGGTCGTGAACATCGCCGAGAGCAAGCTCTTCGAGGTCACCCAGCGCGATGTGGACAACAAGTACTCGCGCCTGGAGGACGTGCTCGCCGACCTCTACGACGAGCTGGGCGAGATGAGCAAGAGCCAGGAGGCCGTCGGTGTGCCCACGGGCTTCCCGCGCATCGACCGCGACCTTCTGGGCCTGCGAGCCGGCCAGATGGTCGTCATCGGCGCGCGCCCGGGCGTGGGCAAGACGTCGTTCGCGCTCAACCTCGCCGTGAACGCCGCCGCCAAGGGCGTCTCGGTGGCGTTCTTCTCGCTCGAGATGAGCTCGATCGAGGTCGCCCAGCGCCTGCTCTCGGCGCGCTCGAAGGTGGACCTCTCGGCCATCCGCGGCGCCAAGATCCGCCCGAACCAGTGGCACGACCTGCTCGAGGCCACCACCGACCTCTCGCAGCTGGACATCATGATCGACGACAACCCCGACACCACCGTCACCGAGATCCGCGCGAAGGCCCGCCGCATGCTCCACAACAAGGAGAAGGGCCTCGTGATCATCGACTACCTGCAGCTCGTGAGCCCGCCGTCGGGCGGCAGGCGCTCCGACAGCCGCGCCACCGAGGTCTCCGAGATGAGCCGCGGCATCAAGATCATGGCGAAGGACCTGAAGGTGCCCGTCATCGCCCTCTCGCAGCTCTCGCGCGAGTCCGAGCGCCGAACGGGCAAGCGCCCGCAGCTCTCGGACCTGAGGGAGTCCGGCTCGATCGAGCAGGACGCCGACATCGTCATGCTGCTGGACCGCTCCCTCACCCCCGAGGAGGCCGAGCGCCAGGACCGCCCGGCCCAGGGCATGACGGACGTGATCATCGCCAAGAACCGCTCGGGCCCGCTCGACACCGTGTCGTTGGGATTCGTGGCAAGCTCCACCAAGTTCTACGAGGTGGACGCCTACCACGAGGCATAGGGCGGGCAGGGCCTGCCGTATACTTGAGGATGCTTCCGGGGAGCTCCCTGCGGAGGCTTCGCGCTTGGCCCTTCGGAGGCCAGGCGGACGACGCGCTGCATTTCGGACGGAGGGCAAGCACATGCCAGCAACGGTGCTCGTGGGAACTCAGTGGGGCGACGAGGGCAAGGGCAAGATCACCGACCTCATCACCTCCGGATTCGACATCGTATGCCGCTACGGCGGCGGAGCGAACGCAGGCCACACCGTGGAGGCCGAGGGCCACAAGTACGGCCTTCACCAGATGCCATCCGGCGTGATGGTGAAGGGGGTCGTCCCCATCATCGGCAATGGCTGCATCGTTGACCCCGAGGTGCTCGTCTCCGAGATGGACATGCTCGAGGCCGACGGGATCAGCTGCGAGGCGCTCAGGGTCTCCGGCCGCTGCCACGTCGTGATGCCCTGGCACAAGGACCTCGACGGCGCCGTGGAGGCCAAGCTCGGCTCGAGGAGCCTGGGCACCACCAAGCGCGGCATCGGCCCCTGCTATGCGGACAAGATGCGCCGCACGGGCATCCGCATGCAGGATCTGCGCTTCAAGGACACCTTCCGCGAGGCCATCGAGAACGCGCTCGTCACCAAGAACATCGAGCTCGCCTCCTACGGGCTCTCCACCTACGACGCCGACGAGGTCTTCGAGGGCATGGAGGAGTACGTCGAGCGTCTCCGCTTCTGCATCGCCGAGACCTCCGACATCCTGAACACGGCCCTCGAGCAGGGCAAGAAGGTGCTCTTCGAGGGCGCCCAGGCCACCATGCTCGACATCGACCACGGCACCTACCCCTACGTGACCTCCTCCAACTGCACGGCCGGCGGCGCCGTCACCGGCTCGGGCGTCGGCCCCACCTGCATCGACCGCGTGCTCGGCGTCGTGAAGGCCTACACCACGCGCGTGGGCGAGGGCCCGATGCCCACCGAGCAGCTCGAGGGCACCGAGGTGGGCGACACGCTGTGCGAGGTGGGCCACGAGTACGGCGTCACCACCGGGCGCCGTCGGCGCTGCGGCTGGTACGACGCCTGCATCACGAACTATGCGGCGCGCGTGAACGGCCTTACGCACATCGCCATCACCAAGCTCGACGTCCTCGACGTGTTCGACACCATCAAGGTGTGCGTGGCCTACGACGTGCGCGGCAGGCGCTACGAGACCGTTCCTGAGTACGAGGCGAGCTTCGACGAGGCCCAGCCCATCTACGAGGAGCTTCCTGGCTGGAAGTGCGACATCTCCGGGTGCCGCAGCTTCGACGAGCTGCCGAAGAACGCCCAGGACTACGTGCGCTTCATCGCGGACCGCGCAGGCGTGAAGGTCGCGTTCGTGGCCGTCGGGCCCGATCGCGAGCAGACCATCAAGATGGACTGGGAGTAGGGATAGCTTATGAACGATTCGCGAGGCGGCGTGAGTCCCGACATGCTGGGCAGGGCGAAGCACGTGATCACCACCAAGGTCGACATCCTTCTCCTGGGCTCGGGCGGCCGCGAGCACGCGATGCTCAAGAAGCTCGCCGAGTCGCCCCGCGTGGGCAAGCTGTGGGTGGCCCCCGGCAACGGCGGCATGCTCCAGATGGCCGAGAAGGCCGACGTGGACCCGAACGACCCCGAGGCCGTGGCGACCTTCGCGAAGGAGCACCACATCAGGCTCGTGGTCATAGGGCCCGAGGCCCCGCTCGTCGCCGGCGTGGCGGACGCCGTGCGCGCGGCGCACATCCCCTGCTTCGGCCCCTCCGCCGACGCCGCCCAGATGGAGGGTTCCAAGGAGTTCGCCAAGAAGGTGATGGAGAAGGCCGGCGTGCCCACCGCGGCATGGAAGGCATTCACCGACCAGGCGGCCTGCGAGGGCTACGTGCGCGAGCTCGGCGGCCCGTGCGTGGTGAAGGCCGACGGCCTCGCCGCCGGCAAGGGCGTGGTCGTGGCGCAGTCCACCGACGAGGCCCTGGCGGCCGTGCGATCCTGCTTCGAAGGGGCCTTCGGCGAGGCCGGCTCGACCGTCGTGGTGGAGGAGATGCTCAAGGGCCCGGAGTGTTCGCTTCTCGCCCTCACCGACGGCAAGGCGCTCGTGCCCCTGGCAGCCTCGCAGGACCACAAGCGCGCGCTCGACGGCGACCTCGGCCCCAACACGGGCGGCATGGGCGTGTACTCCCCGGTGCCCATCGTCACCGAGGAGGAGCTCGACCAGATGGCCGAGATCGAGCGCCGCGTGCTCGCCGAGCTGCACCACGAGGGCATCGACTATCGCGGCTGCCTCTACGGCGGCTTCATGCTCACCAAGGACGGCCCGAAGGTCCTGGAGTTCAACGCCCGCTTCGGCGACCCGGAGACGCAGGTCGTGCTGTCCCGCATGGAGGCCGACCTGCTCGACGTCTTCCTTGCCTGCGACGATGGGACGCTCATGAACGAGCCCATCGACTGGAAGGAGAAGTGGGCCGTGTCCGTCGTGCTCACGAGCGCGGGCTATCCGGGCAGCTACGAGAAGGGCAAGCGCATCACGGGCATCGAGGACGCCGAGGCCCTGGACGGCGTCATCGTCTACCATGCCGGCGACGCCCTCGCCGAGGACGGAAGCCTCGTCACCTCTGGCGGGCGCGTCCTGGACGTGACCGCGCTGGGCGACACCTTCGAGGCGGCCCGCGACCTCGCCTACAAGGCGTGCGACCTCATCGACTTCGAGGGCAAGACCTACAGGAGCGACATCGGCCTCAGGGCCCTCCGCGGCCGCGGGGCATGGGAGGTCTAGCTTGGCGACGACGGCAGGCGACAAGGGCAACGCGCCTGAGGGCGACGAGGGGATCTTCGAGGACGCCTCTA
>CADBMC010000212.1 GCA_902795635.1 uncultured Coriobacteriaceae bacterium
AAGCGCGTGGAGAAGTTCCTCAAGCAGGACGTCTGCCCCGACTGCCACGGCACGCGGCTCTCCGAGGCGGCACGTGCGCCGCGGCTGCGCGACATCTCGCTCGCGGATGCCTGCACGATGACGCTCTCCGAGCTCATCGACTGGGTCGGGGGCGTGCCGGACTGCCTGCCCGAGTTCATGCGTCCCATGGCGATAAACATCTGCGACGCGTTCTTCAGCACGGCGAAGCGCCTGGTGGACCTCGGGCTCGGCTACCTCTCGCTCGACCGCGCCGCGTCGACGCTCTCCACCGGCGAGCGCCAGCGCATGCAGCTCGCACGCGCGGTGCGCAACCGGACGACGGGTGTGCTCTACGTGCTCGACGAGCCGTCCATCGGCCTGCATCCCGCGAACATCGAGGGGCTCACGGGCGTGATGGACGACCTCGTGGCCGATGGCAACTCCGTGGTGCTGGTCGATCACGACGTGCACATCCTCGACCACGCGGACTGGATGATTGAGCTCGGGCCCGAGGCCGGCGCCGAAGGCGGCAGGGTCATCGCCGAGGGTACCATCCCGGAGGTGACGGCGAATCCGGTCTCGCTCATCGGGCCGTTCCTCTCGAGGAGGCAGCATGTGCGCATGAGGCGTGGTGCGGTGGAGAAGGATGTGGCTTCAGAGACCTCAGCGCCTGCCGGCAACCTGTTCTCAGAGGGCTCCATCAGGATGAGGACGACCGGCATCCACACGGTCCGCCCACTCGACGTGGCGTTTCCCAAGGGCAAGATGACGGTCGTCACCGGCGTGTCGGGTTCGGGCAAGACGACGATGGTGCTCGAGAGCCTGGTCCCGGGGCTTATCGCCAAGATTGATGGCAAACCGATGCCTGGGCATGTCGTGGAGGTCGATACGGGCGGGGTCGACAAGGTCAGGCTCATCGATGCCACGCCCATCGGCATCAACGTGCGCTCCACCGTCGCCACCTACGCCGACGTCCACGACCGCCTGCGCCGCGAGTTCGCGAAGCGGCCAGCTGCCAAGGAAGCGGGTCTCAAGGCCGGCGACTTCAGCTACAACACCGGCTCGCTGCGCTGCCCCACCTGCGACGGCACCGGCACGATCAGCCTCGACGTGCAGTTCCTGCCCGACGTGGAGATCGAGTGCCCCGACTGCCACGGGACGCGCTACAGCAGACAGGCCGATGCATACACCTGGCAGAACAAGCGGGGAGAGGCGTACACGATGCCCCAGCTGATGGCCATGAGCGTCGACGAGGCACTCGTCGCGTGCGAGGGCTTGAAGCAGGTCTGCAGCCGGCTCGCCGTCCTGCATGACCTGGGGCTCGGGTATCTCACGCTCGGCGAGGAGACGCCGGGGCTTTCCGGCGGCGAGGCGCAGCGCCTGAAGCTCGCCGAGGAGATGGAGCGGGGTCAGCAGAGCACGCTGTTCGTCTTCGACGAGCCCACCATCGGCCTGCATCCGCTCGACGTGCAGACGCTCCTCGACGTCTTCGCGCGCCTGCTCGACAGCGGGGCGACGCTCGTGGTCATCGAGCACGACCTGGACCTCATCCGCAACGCGGACTTCATCGTGGACATGGGTCCCGGTGGCGGGAACGATGGCGGACGCGTGGTCGTCTCGGGCACGCCCGAACAGGTCAAGGCGTGCCCCGAGAGCGTCACGGGAAGGTACCTCTGAGGGGTTCCCGCGTGCCGCAGTCACCCCCGCATCAACAGAAGGCGTCCGGCAACCATCCAGAGTAGGGGGACGGCATGAAGAACGACGTCCTCGACAAGGACCCGGGCTCGCTGCCGCCGCGTACCATGATCCCCTCACCTCAGCAGATGGACGCGCTGGTTCAGAACCGGAGGAGCTGCAGGAAATTCAAGCAGAAGAATGTCGGCAAGGACCTCATCGAGCACATCCTGAGGGTCTGCGGGAACTCACCTACCGGGAGCTGCAACCAGATCTACGAGTTCACGGTCATCGATGACATGGACATCATGAGGGAGTTCACCACGATACTGGAGGACGAGATGTTCGCCGAGTCCGCCAAGGGGAACAACCCGCCCCGGTTCGACGATGACGACCTCGCCATGATGAAGACCTTCTAC
>CADBMC010000213.1 GCA_902795635.1 uncultured Coriobacteriaceae bacterium
AAGCGCGCAGACATGGCGAAGCGCGACATGGACCGCGAAATCCAGCGAGCCCTGAAGGAGCGGAGCCGCTAGCGTGCGCGTGGGCGGGCCTGGAGACAGCCGATGCGGCCGCGCATGCCGCTCAGCGCCGAAAACATGCCGCTGGCCCCCGGGCGTATCAGACGGAAGCATGAGGGTATCAGACTACTAGCAACTAAAGGATGACTCCAAGAGGACGGAGTCCGGCCGCGGAGGTGGTGCCGATGGGCGAAGAGAAGCAAGAGTACAAGTTCCGCTGCACCGTCTGTGGTTACGAGGTCACGGTGGACACGCCCGAACTCCCTGCGGATTTTGTATGCCCCGTGTGCGGCGTTGGTCCGGACAAGTTCGAGCGGGTTGAGGAGTAACGCAGAACGCGGTCGAGGCCAAGAGGGCCGAAGAGTCAAAGAGGCTGGTTTTCAAAGCAAATAGACCGCATGTACTCTCATAGGACATCAGGAAGGCCCCGGGATGATCTCGCCCGGGGCCTTCCTCTTTTCATGTGGCTTCCTCTCCGGGCGCGAAAGGCGCCTAAACTTAGTCGCTGGCGCGTCGAGCATGCCTGGGCCATGACAGCGGGGCGCCGCTAGGCATATGGTCGCCATCCGGGGAGAGGGAAGTGCTGATCGAGCGCGCGAAGCAGACGTCAGAGTCCATAGAGGTCGCCGTGTTCCTGGCGCTCTCCGGCGGCCTGATGGACGCCTACTCGTACATGGCCCGAGGCCAGGTGTTCGCCAACGCCCAGACGGGCAACATGCTCCTCCTGGGCATCAACATCGCAGACGGCAACTGGGGAAACATCCTCAAGTACGCCATGCCGGTTGCATGCTTCGCCGCCGGAATCGCTGTGGCGGAGAACGTGAAGATGCGCTGCCGCGAGCGGAAGGTTCATTGGCGCCAGCTCAGCCTGATGGTGGAGGTCGCCCTGCTGGTGGTGGTCGCCTTCATCCCCGAGGACCTTAACCTGCTGGCGAACAGCCTCACCTCGCTCGCATGCGGGATCCAGGTGCAGTCGTTTCGCAAGCTGCACGGGCGAGGCATCGCGACGACGATGTGCATCGGCAACCTGCGTGCGGGCACGCACGAGCTGGTGAAGTGGCATGCGGAGGGGAGGGGCCCGCGCTCGCGGGAGTATCGCGAGGGCGTCCTCCTCCACTACGGCGTGATTGTCTGCTTCGTCCTGGGTGCCGTGCTCGGCAGCAGGCTCATACGCCTTGCGGGCACGCTGGCGATCCTCGCGAGCCCCGTCCTTCTGCTCGTGGCGTTTGCCGTCATGTTCTGGGACCGCGAGCTCGAGCGTTCGTAGCCGAGGCATCTGGGTATACTTACCGCACCGGATGCGCGTGCCGAGAGGCAGGCTCCGGTGCGTACGTTGACATTCGCATGGTGGCAGCTGGCCCCAATCCATCTCGTGGGGGCGACTGGTTTCGACAGGGTGGGCTTGAGATGGGCAGCAGGCCGTGGTCTCCTCGCCACGTTAAACAGGGGAACCGTCAAATTGAATTGACGACACTTCTTATGAGCCTCTGGCTCTTGCTGCTTAGCAATTAGCTAGCAGCCGTTGAACCGGCGGATGCTTCCGCTGCCGGGGATACGTCACTCTAGGAAGCTGCACGCGCGAACGTGGTCGGTATGTCGCGCGCCAAGATCGAACCGGCTGGGACGCCGAGCGCGGGTAGCCAGGTGCGAAGCGTCCGAGACCCAACTGGCGACTGAGCCTGGAGACACCTGTCAGGAGTCTGTCTTGGACCGGAGTTCGATTCTCCGCGCCTCCACCATGTAGATGCTGCCCGTCTGCTTGCGTTATCGCAGGCAGGCGGGCTTTTTTGTTGCACTTGGGGAGTCGTGGGCCTCACGTGGCTCTCGTATTCTGTCGCCGAATTGGCCAATGGCGCGTAGCCAGCGGGACGCGCCCAGGAGCGAGGCGCCGAGGCCCTTTGGCTCGACTCCTGCCACAAGAAAGGCGCCCGCAGGATGTCCCGCGGGCGCCTTCGCGCGTTCTCTATGCGACGTGCTGTGGCCTAGACGGAGGCCCCGGTCGGGGTGGACGTCGCCTGAGCGGTCGCGTCCCTCTTGGCCTCGGCGACCTTCTTGCGGCCGAGCTCGCTCCACTCGGGCTCCTCGTCGGGCAGCGAGCCAGGTGCCTTCACGAAGAACTCGCGCAGGCAGCGGTAGGCGACGATGACGGCGAGGACCAAGAGCAGGATTGCGACGACGAGCTGCAGGCCCTTGGTCGCGATGACGGCGAAGGACTGATCGGCGGCGACGGCAACCCAGCAGCCGTAGACGCTCATGCCCAGAGAGGTGAACGTGCAGGCGAGCAGGAACACGACGGGCACGTAGAGCATCCAGCCCTTGCGGCCGGTGCACTTGCAGAAGACGGCCAGGGTGATCATGGTCATGCCGCCGAGCAGCTGGTTGGAGGCGCCGAAGAGCGGCCAGATGTTCAGGTAGCCGCCGAAGCACAGGGCGATGCCGAGGATCAGCGTGACGACCGTGGCGAACCAGACGTTCGTGACGACCTTGCGGGCGCCCGTCTGCTTCTGGTTCTGAGAGGCGGCGTCGTTGGTCTCGAAGAAGAACTCCTGGAAGCTGGTGCGGGCGATGCGGGCCACGGCGTCGAGCGAGGTCAGCGCCAGGGCGGAGACGTTCATGGTCATGAACACGGTGGAGATGGTCTGGTCGAAGCCCATCGTGGTCATGCCGCGGGCGATGCCGGCAGCGAAGATCTGGAACGGGGTGCTGGCCACGCCGGCGTTGAGGGCGCCGGTGCCGACGGTGTTCATGTCGGCATACATGATGCCGGCGACGACGATCGCGATGACGCCGACGAAGGACTCGAGGACCATGGCGCCATAGCCGACGGGACGCATGTCGGTCTCGTTGGAGATCTGCTTGGACGAGGTGCCGGAGCTCACGAGGCTGTGGAAGCCGGAGAGGGCGCCGCAGGCCACGGAGACGAACAGCACGGGGAAGATGTAGTTGCCGTTGGCGGCGAGGGCGTCGAGCGTCTCGGAGCTGGCGACCATGGGGGCCGTCATCGTCGCGTTGCCGTTTGCGGCCAGCACCACGATGCCGAGGACGCCGCAGGCGATCATGGCGATCATCATGATCGTGGTGATGTAGTCACGCGGCTGCTTGAGGGTCTGGATGGGCATCGCGGAGGCGAAGACCAGGTACACGGTCACGACCGCGATCCAGCCGTAGGCGTTGAGGTAGATCGGGAACGCCATGCCGAGCGAGAACATCACCGCGATGATCGC
Organism: uncultured Coriobacteriaceae bacterium; assembly: GCA_902795635.1. Lineage (GTDB taxonomy): Bacteria > Actinomycetota > Coriobacteriia > Coriobacteriales > Atopobiaceae > CADBMC01. The sequence continues at coordinate 3,282 of CADBMC010000213.1, forward strand.
GATGGCGACGGCGAGCTTGCCCGCGCCCTTGAGGTCGAAGCGACGCTCGAGCGCGCCGAACGCGATGGCGGCGAAGGTGAACAGGATGGAGATGGTGCCCGCGCGGCCGCCCGCATAGGACTTCGCGAAGTCGACGGTGCCGTCTGCGGCAGCGGTCGTGGCGAAGGTGCCGGCGACCATCGAGGTGAACGCGGCGATGACGATGCAGCAGAACAGCCACGAGAAGGCGAGGAACAGCCTGCGGCCGGTCTTGCCGATGTACTTCTCGATGAGCTGGCCGAGCGACTTGCCGTTGTTCTTCACCGAGGCGTACAGGGCGCCGAAGTCATGGACGGCACCGAAGAAGATGCCGCCGATGAGAACCCACAGGAGCACCGGCAGCCAGCCGAACATCATCGCGACGATGGTGCCCGTGACGGGGCCTGCGCCGCAGATGGACGAGAACTGGTGAGCGAACACCGTGAAGCGCGAGGCGGGGGTGAAGTCCTTGTCGTCCTCCATGCGCACGGCGGGCGTCAGGGAGTTCGCATCGATTCCCCACGTCTTGGCTAGCCATCCACCATAGGCGACGTAACCAATAATGAGGGCCACCGCCGCAATGCCTATGACCACCAATCCGTTCATGATGAGACCTCCCTTACATTCGTATGGGCTACGGACCGATTCCGTTGCCGTTGGCTGGTTGTTTTACACCGCATGCCGAAGATTTCATGTTGGTTTTGCGAATCGTAACGCCTAGGAAACTTTCTCTGGGAACCAATGCCGTCTACCGCTCGGGAGAGGGCCGAGAGAGGCCACGAGGCGCTCGTCTGCCGTCCGTCGGGCATCCTCGCCATGCCTCATCTGAAACCGGCAGACCCCATCTGTCCGCGTCCCGTCGCAGGTGATGCATGGGCCGTCCCTATGCAGCCATCCGAAGTACAATCTTCCTTGTGTGTCCGCTCGGGCCCGCTTGGATTGGGTCCGCCTGGCCATGCCAGGCTCGGGGCGTCGCGCCTCGCCACAAGGGGCGCTGCGGCAAAGGAGGATGGCTCACCTCATGCTTGACTCGGAGAAGCCCATCGGCATATTCGACTCCGGCCTCGGCGGCCTCACTGTGGCCCGCGCGATCGCCTCCGTCCTTCCCAACGAGTCGATCACCTATCTCGGCGACACGAAGCGCTGCCCCTACGGCACACGCAGCCAGGCGGAGGTGCGCCTGTTCGTGCGCCAGGTGGGCGCATGGTTCGCGCATCGCGACGTGAAGGCTGTGATCGTGGCGTGCAACACCGCCACGGCAGCCGGCCTCGACGTGCTGCAGAGCTCGCTCGACGTGCCGGTGCTGGGCGTCATAGAGCCGGGCGCCCGTGCGGCCATCCAGGCCACGCGCACGAGGCGCGTGGGCGTGCTCGCCACCCAGGGCACGGTGTCCTCGGGTTCCTATCCGCGTGCCATACACGACCTTGACGCCGGCGTGAAGGTGTTCCAGGCGCCGGGCAGCGTGCTCGTGGAGATCGTGGAGGAGGAGCTCGCGAACGGGCCGCACCTGCACCAGGACTGGATGAGCGACAAGCAGATATTCGACACGCCCGCGGTGAACGCCGTCGCCCGCACAGCGGTGGAGCCGCTCCTTGGCAAGGGGGTGGACACGGTCGTGCTCGGCTGCACGCACTTCCCCCTGCTCGCGCCCGAGATCCGCCATGCCCTGGGCGAGGACGTCATGCTCGTGAGCTCTGCCGAGGAGATCGCCTCGGAGCTCCGGGAGACGCTGCGGCGCCGCAACGAGCTCGTGGGACCTGCCGAGGCGGCCAAGGGCACGGCGGGCGAGCCGCTCTACCGCTTCGCCACGACCTCCGACGACATCACCGGCTTCGCTGTGGCGGGAAGCTTCATCTTCGGCCATGCGCTGGACTCCATTGAGCACGTGGACCTGGACGGCATCGAGGCGCTCCCGGACGTCCCGGGGTACGAGGCATAAGGGAAGGCGAGGGGAGCATGGGAGAGGCGAGCATGGGCGAGACGGCCAAGGTCGCGGGTGCCGGAGCTGGCAAGGGCACAGGAGAGCCGATGGTCGTGGTGGCCACGGGCAACGCGCACAAGCTCGCCGAGATCTCCCAGATACTCTCGCCGCGCCTGCCGGGGCGCAGGTTCGTCTCCGTCAAGGAGCTCGGCGACTTCCCCGACCCCGAGGAGACCGGCTCGACGTTTCTCGAGAACGCGCTCATAAAGGCGAGCGCCGCGCTGGAGGAGACGGGGGCCGACGTCGCCGTCGCCGACGACTCCGGCCTCATGGTGGACGCGCTCGATGGGGCGCCCGGGGTCTTCTCGGCACGTTGGGCAGGCGTCCACGGCGACGATGCCGCCAACAACGAGAAGCTCCTCTCCGAGCTCGCAAGCGTGCCCGACGAGCGGCGTCGTGCGCGCTTCTGCTCGTGCGTGGTGCTCGTCCGCGCGGACGGCTCGCAGGTGGTGGGCGAGGGGTTCTGCGAGGGAAGCATCGGCCACGCGCCGCGCGGCGCCAACGGCTTCGGCTACGACCCGCTGTTCCTGCCGGACGACGCGCCCGGGAAGACGATGGCCGAGCTCACGGCCGAGGAGAAGAACTCCATCTCGCACAGGTTCCACGCGCTCCAGGACCTTCTCGCCAAGCTCGGCTGAGCTGTGGGAGACCGCTGCCGGCTGCGGCGACTGAGGCTGCCCCGAGACGCCGCTTCGGGCCGGCGCCCCGAGTTCTGATGATGCGGTGTGGAGCTCGTCGGGGGCTTGTAAATCCCTGCTCGCGCAGAGTAATATTTCCTTTCGACAAAAAGGAGAATTCTGCCACAATGCCGTGCGAACGACGGCGGAATTCGGCATCGTCCCAAAGGAATCGCCAGATGGAGAACGAGATCCCTGCAGTCAACCGCGTCGACGTCATTCGCGACAAGCTCCTCGCGATGCAGGGCCAGAAGATTCGCGTCAAAGCGAACATGGGGCGCAGCCGCATCGTCGAGTGCACGGGCACGCTCGTGCAGGCGCACCCCTCCCTGTTCGTGGTCGAGGTCGAGGGACGCCGCGGCCGCATCGCCCGCCAGTCCTACCAGTACGTGGATGTCCTCACGGGAACGGTCGAGCTCTTCGACCCCGAGAGCGGCGAGAGCCTGTTCGGGCCGGTAGAGCCTGCCGAGTAGCTCGCCTGCTCCTGGTTCGAGGCGAGCGACATGGGCCGCATCCTGCGCATCTTTGCCCCCGCGAAGGTCAACCTCTTCCTCGGCGTCCACGAGGAGAAGGACGCTCGCGGCTACCATCGCGTCGATTCGCTCATGGCCTGCGTAGACGTCGCCGACGTCTTGGAGATGCGCGAGGCCGAGTGCCTCGAGGTGGCCTGCGTGCCTCCCGTGGGCATCCCGCAAGAGGCCAACTCCTGCTGGGTCGCCGCTCGCAAGCTGGCCGAGCGATTCGGCCGCGAGCCTGACGTGCGCATTGTCGTGGAGAAGCACGTGCCCGACCGGGCGGGCCTCGGCGGCTCGAGCGCGGACGCCGCGGCCACGATCGTGGGGCTCTGCCGGCTCTGGGGGGAGGACCCCGCCGACGAGCGCTGCGTCGCCGCAGCTCGGGAGGTCGGGGCGGACGTGCCGTTCTTCCTGGTAGGTTCCCCGTGCTTTCTCGAGGGAGCGGGGGACGTCGCGCGCGAGTCGTTCCCGCCCATCGGGCACGCGAGCCTCGTGCTGGCCAAGCCCACCGCAGACGGCCCGGGCATCACCGCCGCCGAGGCATATAGGGACTTCGATCGCGAGCCGGTCGAGGCTGGCGATGCCTCGGAGGTCTGCCGTGCCCTGCGCGAGAGGCGCTGGGACGACCTGCCCGCCTTGGTCGAGAACAACTTCGAGCCGGTCGCCGAGCGGATCAGCCCACGTGTTGCGGAGCTGCGCGCGTGGCTCTCGGCGCGGCCTGGCGTGCGTCGTGCGATGGTCACGGGATCGGGCAGCTGCGTCTTCGCCTTCTGCGAGGACGACGCCTGCGCCGCCACGATCGCGGAAGACGTGCGAGGGAAGGGGATGTGGGCCCACGCGGGCACGTTCGTGGGCCATGGGCCGCAGGCGCTCGAGGACGCCGAGGCCGCCTTTGCGACGCATCGCGCATGATGCGGCCTTCCCCCTCGAACTCCGCGGGCAATTCTGCTAGCATTACCTGCGCTACGGGATGTGGCTCAGCTTGGTAGAGCGCTCGGTTCGGGACCGAGAGGTCGCTGGTTCGAATCCAGTCATCCCGACCACGAATCCAGGAGGCCAGGGGCTTCGCGCCCCTGGCCTTTCTCATATATGTGCGTACGAGCGGCAGGGCGCTTCCCCAGGCATGCACCGCCCGAATTCGCATGCTTCGGAGCCCATTCGCGGAGGCTTTGCGTGAAGGCCTTGAAAGTTAACTAACCATAACTAATAATCGGTTTGTTGGTCTAGGCCAACTTGGCCGGGCCCAACAAGGCTCGGCATGGCTCATCTCGTCTCCGGATGGCCCGGCACGTCTGGCCGGGCAGAGGAAGGTGCGTGGGCACAGGGCATGCAAGGCTCGGGTGGGGCGCGTGGCAGGATCGCGGCCACGGCGCGCGACATATTGGAGGAAGACCTCACACGTCGCCTCCCCATAGCCGCGCGCGCCGAGCGCTGCGAGACGTCTCCTACCGTGCTCAAGGAGGCCTTCCACGCCACGTATGGGATGCCCGTGTACGAGTGGTTCCGCCGGCGCCGCATGGTGGCGGCCACGCGGATGATCGTGCGGACCAGCATGCCCATCCACGAGATCGGCGCCAGCGTCGGCTACGCGAACGCCTCCAAGTTCGCGCGCGCCTTCAAGGACGTCTTCGGCATGGGCCCCAGCGAGCTGCGCCGCCGCTGCATCGCATCCGGACGCCTCCCCGACCTCGACCCGGCGGATGCGAGCGAGGCCGGCCCAGGGGGACGGCCGGGCGCCAAGAGTTAGCCTTGGTTCGTCTGAATGGATTGAGCGGAGGCCGCTGCGAGCGGCCGTGGCCGCCCCCTAGCTAGAATCCGCAATAAGTTTTACCAGTTAGAGGAGGGTTTTCCATGGCCAACCATCACGTTCTTCTCTTCCTCGGCGGCGCTGCCGCCGCAGGTGCCGTAGCCGGTCTCGCGAACCGCGGTGCTGTTCCACAACCTCACGACGCTCGGCCTGTCGGCTGCCAACACGCGCCCGCTGCTCGGCGCGCCGCGCCTCGAGCGACCATAGCCGCAGCTCTCGGCATCGCGCACGAAAGGGCCCCGACGACGCATGGCGCCATCGGGGCCCATCGCGTCTTGCGGATGACGGCCTATGCCTGCATCTGCGTCTTTGCGCGTGCCTTCGCCTGGCACTCGGGGCAGATGCCCGAGAACACGACCGCGTGCCCGCGCACGACGAACCCCGTCGCCTGCGCGGCACGCTCGTCGGCGTCCCCGAGGTCGGGGGCGGGGGCGTCCTCGACCTTGCCGCAGGCCTGGCAGATGATGTGCGCGTGGTCGTCGGTGCGACGGTCGAAGCGCTCGCCGTCCTCGGTGCGGATCGACACGATCGAGCCCGTGTCCACGAGCAGGTGCAGGTTGCGATAGACCGTCGCGCGGCTCACGTGCGGGTCGACGTCGCGGACGTCCTCGTATACCTGCTCGGC
>CADBMC010000214.1 GCA_902795635.1 uncultured Coriobacteriaceae bacterium
CGCTAGCGCTCGGGGCCGCTGCCCGGGCCGCCCTCGCCCTCGTGGCCTTCGGATGCGTGGCCCTCGGCCTCGTGATGGCGCTCGCCGGGAAGCATCTCGCGGAGGTGCTCGATGTGCTCCTCGCGCTCCTGCTCGGCGCGCTCCTCCTCCACCTTGAAGGCGGGGTCGTCGGGGGTCACGAGCTCGTCCTCGCCGGTGGCGGGGTCCATGTGGTGGCGCAGCACCGGCTCGAACAGGTGGAGCCGCGAGGCGAAGCCCGCCGAGCACACCACGAGCACGACGAAGATCGCGATGCGCGGCCAGAGCGTGACCTGCGTGAGCACGACGGCGCCCGCGCACAGCAGCAGGGTCCATGCGTAGATGAGCAAGACGGCCTGGCGCTGGTCGAAGCCCTCGGCGATGAGGCGATGGTGGATGTGGCCGCGGTCGGCGTGCCCCACGCTCACGTGCGCGCGGCGCCGCCGGATGATGGCCGAGAGGGTGTCGATGATGGGGATACCGGCCACCACCAGAGGCACGATGATGGTCGTGAGGCCCGCCAGGCGCGTGACGTTGAGCACCGAGATGGTGCCGAGCGCGAACCCGATGAGAAGCGACCCGCAGTCGCCCAGGAAGATCGATGCCGGGTGGAAGTTGTAGGGGAGGAACCCCGCCGTGGAGCCGGCGAGGGCGACGGCCAGGGCGGCGGCGTCGAGATGGCCGGCTTGGTAGCTCAGCACGAACAGCGTGGCGCTCGCGATGCAGCCGATGCCCGTGGCAAGCCCGTCCAGCCCGTCGATGAGGTTGATGATGTTCGCGAAGGCGACCAGGTAGAAGATCGTCACGGGGTAGGCGAGCCAGCCGAGGATCACCTCGCCGCCCAGCGGGTTCACGATGCTGCCGATAACGAGCCCGCCCGAGCAGGCGACCGCCGCGGCAAGTATCTGGCCGCAGAGCTTGGCCAGCGGCTTGAGCTGCACCACGTCGTCGATGGCGCCGGTGACGAACATGATGAGGAAGCCGACGGCGATGAGGCGGTAGTCGAGGTTCGCGTCGAGGTGCCGCACCAGGATCACGGGCCACCCCAGAAGCGGGCCGCAGTAGCGCATGATGGCCGCCGCGACGACGATGCCCAGGAAGACGGCTATGCCTCCCATGCGGGGGATGGGGACCTTGTTGATGCGACGGGCGTTGGGGTAGTCGACGGCGTCGAGGCGGATGGCTATCCTTCGCGCGACCGGCGTCATGGCGAGCGCGGTCCCGAGCGATGCGAGGAACATGATGAGGAATGGCGATAGCCAGTTCATTGCGCCGCGCTCGTCTCCCTGGTCATTTTCGTTGCAGTTCCGCCGCAGAGTCGAATCGTACCCACTGCGGGCGGCCGCGGCCACGCGACCTATGGTAACCGATTTGTTTGTCCGCCAAACGGAAGCAAAGCGCCATTGGCAATGCTACCCTTGATATTAATGGACGTTTGTGGCTAGTGGCATCGTCAGACAACGAATGGGACCAACGTCGGAAGGAGCGCACGTGGGCATGGATCGCGTGGTTGACGTCTGCGTCATCGGAGCAGGCGTCTCCGGCAGCGCGACGGCGCGCGAGCTGTCGCGCTGGAAGCTCGACATCGAGGTGGTCGAGGCCGGCTACGACCTCGCTTGCGGAGCGTCTCGCACGAACTCGGGCATCGTGCATGGCGGCTACGACCCGATTCCGGGCACCAACAAGGCCAAGTACAACGTGCTCGGGGCGCACATGATCCCCGAGCTCGCCAAGGAGATCGGCTTCCGCTACAAGAACAACGGCTCGCTCGTGGTCGCCTTCTCCGAGGAGGAGGTCCCGCACGTCAAGGAGCTGGTCGAGCGCGGCGCCGAGAACGGCGTGCCCGGCGTGAGCCTCATCGGCGCCGAGGAGCTCCACGCCCTCGAGCCCAACCTCAACCCCTGCGCCGTCGCCGCCCTCAAGTGCGACACCTCGGGCGTCGTGGACCCGTTCGGTATGACGGTGGCCTTCGCAGAGAACGCCGCGACCAACGGCGTGCGCTTCACCTTCAAGACGCGCGTCGAGTCCCTCGAGCGCGGCGAGGACGGCCTCTGGCGCCTCACGCTCTCGGACGGCTCGCACGTGTCGGCCAAGGCCGTGGTGAACGCCGCCGGTGTGCACGCCATCGAGCTGCACAACTCCGTCTCGGCGGACAAGCTCGTGGCGCATCCGCGCAAAGGCGAGTACGAGCTGCTCTCCCGCGACATGGGCCCCACCTTCGCGCACACGATGTTCCAGACCCCCAACGCGCTCGGCAAGGGCATCCTCGTGAGCCCCACCGTCGAGGGCAACCTCATCGTGGGCCCGGACGCGCTGGACGTGGACGACCCCGACGACACCGCCACCTTCCCGGCAGGCCTTGCCAAGGTGGTCGAGCAGGCCAAGAAGACCTGGCCGGACTACAACGGCCGCGAGGTCATCGTCAACTTCGCGGGCGTGCGCCCCACCGGCGCCGACGGCGACTTCGTCATCGGCGAGGTGGCGGACGCGCCCGGATTCTTCGACATCGCCGCCTTCGACTCGCCGGGCCTCTCGAGCGCGCCCGCGGTGGCGCAGGACGTCGCCGCCATGGTGGCCGAGCGCCTGGGCGCCGAGCCCAACCCCGCCTTCGACGGCCATCGCGACCTGCCGCCCCGCTTCCTGGAGATGACGGAGGAGGAGCAGGCCGCCGCCATCGCGGCCGACCCGAGGTTCGGCCACATCATCTGCCGCTGCGAGCACGTGAGCGAGGCGGAGGTGCTTGCCGCCATCCACGCGCCGATCCCGGCGACCACCGTCATCGGCGTGAAGAGGCGCTGCCGCGCCGGCATGGGCAGGTGCCAGGGCGGCTTCTGCGAGCCGCTCGTGGCCGAGATCCTGTGCCGCGAGCTCGGCTGCCAGATCAACGAGGTGATGCTGCAGGGGCCGGGCTCCGAGGTGGCACCCTATCTGCGTGGGGAGGTGCGCCATGGGCGTGCGTAATCTGAGCTGCGACGTCCTCGTCGTGGGCGGCGGCGCGGCCGGCCTCTCGGCTGCCAATGCTGCCGCGGACAAGGGAGCCAAGGTCCTCATCGTCGAGCGCGAGGGGGAGCTGGGCGGCATCCTCAACCAGTGCATCCACAACGGCTTCGGCCTGCATCGCTTCGGCGAGGAGCTCACCGGCCCGGAGTTCGCCAACAAGGACGAGGTGAAGGTCGAGGCCAACCCCTCCATCGAGGTGGAGCTCGGCTGCTCGGTGCTCGAGCTCGCTCACGACGGCGACCGCCTGAGGGCTACGGTCTCGAGCGAGGCGCTCGGGCTCGCCCATGTGAGCTGCGGCGCCATCGTCCTCGCTTGCGGATGCCGCGAGCGCACCCGCGGCCAGATCAACATCGCCGGCGGGCGTCCCGCGGGCGTCTACACGGCAGGGTCGGCGCAGAAGCTGATCAACGTGGATGGCGCCCTCGTGGGCAAGCGCGTCGTGATCCTGGGCTCCGGCGACATCGGGCTCATCATGGCGAGGCGCATGACGTGGGAGGGCGCGAAGGTCCTCATGGTGTGCGAGCTCGCCAGCGAGCCGGGCGGCCTGAGGCGCAACATCCAGCAGTGCCTCGTGGACAACGACATCCCGCTCTACCTCTCCCGTACGGTGACGCAGGTCTTCGGCCACGACAGGCTCGAGGCGGTCGAGCTCGCCGACGTGGACCCAGCCACCATGCGGCCCATCCCCGGCACCGAGCAGCGCGTCGAGTGCGACACCCTGCTGCTCTCCGTGGGACTCATCCCCGAGAACGAGCTCGCCAAGACCATCGGGATAAAGATCGACCGCGCCACGAGCGGCCCCGCCGTGGACGAGTCCCTCGAGACGAGCGTGCCGGGCATCTTCGTGGCCGGCAACGAGCTCCACGTGCACGACCTCGCCGACTACGTGAGCGAGGAGGGCGAGGTCGCCGGCCGCAACGCCGCCGAGTTCGCGCTCGGCGAGCGCAAGGCGGGGACGGCCGACATCGAGGTCGTGAAGGGCGAGAACGTGGGCGGCATGACGCCGCAGCACGTCACCGGGAGCGCCGAGGGCGTCACCATCCGCTTCCGCCCGCGCAAGAGGATCCAGGGGGCCGAGATCCGCGTCACCAGCGCCGGCGAGCTCGTGAAGCGCGCCCGCCGCATGATCGTGGTGCCCTCCGAGATGCAGACCATCGAGCTTTCCGCCGACGACATGGCGAAGGTCACCGGGCCCATCGAGGTCTCGTGCACGCCGGTCGCCAACGGCAAGAAGGGGGCTTAAGTCCATGGCCACCGAGACCAAGAGCTTCACCTGCGTGCAGTGCCCCATGGGCTGCCCGCTCACCGTCACGCTCGAGGACGGCGTGGTGAAAGGCGTCACCGGCAACACCTGCCCTCGTGGCGCCAAGTACGGCGCCGCCGAGGCGACGCATCCCGAGCGAGTCGTCACCTCGCTCGTCGGCGTCGTGGGCGACCATCACCCCGTGAGCGTGAAGACGGCAGGCCCCGTGCCCAAGGAGACGGTCGACGCCGTCCTCGACCAGATCAGCGCCACCGAGGTCCGGCTTCCCGTGCACATCGGCGACGTCGTCGTGCGAGACGTCGCCGGCACCGGCGTGGACGTCGTTTGCACCAAGTCGCGCGAGCGCTAGCGAGGCCAGCCGCCAGGCCGGCCAGGCCGGCAAAGTGCCGAGTCCAAGGCGCGCCCGTCATGGCAGGATGCCGTGGCGGGCGCGTTCGCCTTTCGCCATGGCTCGGGACCGCCTCCCGGAGGCATGGTGCGGCACCCCGCGTGCTCGGCTATGATAGGGGTGCCGGCGCCCCGCGGCTCCAACTGGGTGAACCGACACGTTTTTCGAGGGAGTCCAGATCTCGCTCCCAGTACAGGTATCCTCCGTTGTTGAGGAAGCTGGAAGAGACGACGAGGACACCCACCTTTGAGAGGTGGGTTCATAATCGTAGCCGCGGGGGTCGGTCGTTTGCTCTCCAGGGGCCGTCTCGTCCGCATGCCCCCTTCGCGCCTCTCGCACATGCGGCCGCAAAGGCCCCGTTCCGTGAACGGCAGCCACCCATGTTCGCGACGGCTTGGCGGGGAGGCGCTCGGAAGCGCAGGCGACCGGCTCGGCGGGCCCGCGCCCATGCCCTGCGTTCATGCGCTCGAATGGGTCTTCGCCTCGAGCTCGTAGCTTCCCTCGGGCAGCTCGGCGTCTTTCGGGACGGCGACGAGACGGTAGTCGAGGGAGTTGAGCATCGAGCACAGGACGCGCGTCTGCGGGTTGCCAACGGAGAGCACCGAGGCGACGGCAGGCTGGCTCACCCCGAGCTTCTCCGCGACGGTGGCCTGGGTGACCCCCTTGCTTGCGATGATTGCCCTGAGGGCATCAGATACGTTCATATGCCCCCTCCTCTTCCGTCTCGCGGCGACCGGCAGGCCCCTTGCGGCATCGCCGATCACCGTGATATCAGGCCTCTCAGTGAATACATTCTCACAATGAGTTTTTCCCGCATATTCAATTGGGCCAGTACGGGTGAGAATTCGGCAATGGGACCTCTGAGCTGCCAAAAAATAAGGTGCTAGTGATAAAACGACCAGCACGCCGACGTTGACAGAGTTCCGGTTGACTGCGAGAATTCCGTTTGCGCGCAATCGCGCGGACTCCTGGGGATGTAGCTCAGCTGGGAGAGCGCTGCCTTCGCAAGGCAGAGGCCGAGGGTTCGAATCCCTTCATCTCCACCAGGCGAATTCA
>CADBMC010000215.1 GCA_902795635.1 uncultured Coriobacteriaceae bacterium
TCGACGACAAGATGGGAATGGCGGCAAGAGCGCATTCCCTCTCGGCAAGTGGCAATCGGCGCCCCGTCGAGGCCGGCTCGCACAAGATGAGATGCGCCGCCTGTGGCGCCTACACCACCTGGAAGATGAAGAAGTCGAGGTAGTGAGTCTCGGGCACGCCCCAGAGGATGGGGTGGTCCGGTGCCTGCTGGCGCTCTTCCACCTGCTTGAGCTGCACGTTGGCGTCGTGAGCTGCCTCGGCTATGGCATGCGCGAGAAGGTCGCGCGTCATGAAGCGGCTGCAGCTGCAGGTCGCCAGATACCCTCCGCGGGGAAGCAGGCGCAGCGCGTCGTAGTTGATCTGGCGGTACCCTCGTGCGGCGTGGCTCACGGTCGAGCGGCTCTTGGTGAAGGCGGGCGGGTCGAGCACGACCAGGTCGAAGGGACCGCCCTCCTGGTGCAGGCGCGCCTTGCGGCGCGAGAGCTCGCCCAGGTACTCGAAGGCATCGTCGCAGGTCACGCCCACGCGGTCCTCGAAGCCGTTGAGGCGGGCGTTGGCCTGGGCCGACTCGCAGGCGGACTGGCTCACGTCCACGCAGCGGACGTATTCGGCCCCTCCTGCCGCCGCGTTGAGCCCGAACGTGCCCACGTGGCAGAAGCAGTCGAGCACGCGCCTGCCGCCAGCCAGCTCCCTCACCGCGCGGCGGTTGTACTTCTGGTCGAGGAAGAACCCCGTCTTCTGGCCGTTGGCGAGGTCGACGTCGTAGGCGATGCCGTTCTCGCGCGCCAGCACGCGGGCGTCGCCTGCCACGGGAGTCCCCTCCCACCAGCCGGTGCGCAGAAGGAGCCCCTCCTTCGTGCGGGAGGGGGAGTCACAACGCTCGTAGATGGCCGAGACCTCCTGGCCGTCCTCGCGCAGCACGTCGAGAAGCAGGGGATAGATGGTCGGGCGCAGGCGCTCCATGCCCACCGTGCCCACCTGCGTCACGATCACGTCCTCGTAGCGGTCGGCCACGAGCCCGGGGATACCATCGGCCTCCGAGAACAACACGCGACAGCAGCTCGTGTCGGGCTCCTCTCCCGGAAGCGAGCGCGGCCCCATCACGGCCACGCGATGCTCCCACGCCCAGCGGATCCGCCTCTCCCAGAAGGCCTCGTCGAGCCGGTCGTTCGCGTTGCGGGTGACGATGCGTATGCGGATGGTGCTTCGCTCGGAGATGAGGCCGAGGCCCTGCCAGGTGCCGTTCTCCTCGAAGACGTCCACGGCGTCGCCGTTCTCGGGCCCCTTGCCGCTCGCGGCGCCGGGCTCGACGCGGATCACCTCGCCCGCGAACACCCACGGGTGTCCCGCCTTGAGCGAGCGGGCTGCCTTCTTCGTGACGATGGCACGAGGGTAGGGACGAAGCTGCTTCATGGGACACGTCCTGTCGGTATGCTCTTCCTTCTGGTAGTGGGGCCAGTCTACGCCTAGCCTGCCGGGCCTGCGCGCCGCCTAGGCCAGCCGGCCCTCCGCCTGACGCTCGGCCCAGGCGTTGTCGCAGGCCTCGAGCCCGAAGGGGCGCGCCGCATGGGAGGCCACGAATCCGGGATGCGAGCGCTGCCACAGCGAGAGGCAGATGCCGAGCCCTATGACGGCCACGGGGTAGACGGCGAAGGCCGCCGAGGAGAGCGGCGCGCCGACGAATGCCGTGAGCGCGATGGAGTCGGTGGACCACGGCAGGAGCACCGGGAGCACCACGGCGCTGTTCTCTATGTCGAGCGCGAGCGCCTTGCCCGAGCGCTCGCAGCCGCTGCAGATCTCGGAGCAGAGCATGATGCCCACGAACTGCTCGCAGGTCACCGCCTCGGTCACGGCCGCGGTGAGGAGCACCCCCAGAAACGGCGTGGTGCGCTCGGCGACTCGGGTCACGACGTCGCGCAGGCCCCGCAGCAGCCCCGTGCCGCGGAAGAGCTCGGAGTACGCCGACACGATGAGCACGACGACGCCCACCTCGAGCATGGAAGCCATGCCGCCGCCGTCCACCACCGGTCCGATCGCGGCGTCGGGGCTCGCATAGCCCACGAGCATCGCGCGCACGAGCATGGCCGGGTCGGCCCCCTGCACGAGGATGGCGATGCCGAGCGCGGATGCCAGGCTCGCGAGCATCACCAGATGCACGCGCACGCGGGCGAGCGAGAGCGCGAGCAGCACCACGAGGGGCACGGCGACGACGGGGGAGAGCACGAAGCCCTGCCTGAGGGCCGAAGCGAGGTCCGGCACGACGGCCCCGGCGCCCGCTCCGAGGCCGAGCGTCGCGTAGACGCCGCAGGCGACGAGCAGGGGCACGCAGGAGAAGAGCGCCGTGCGACGCAGGTTCTCGGAGGGATCGCTTCCCGTGAGCTCGCACACGAGCATGGCGGAGGACGAGAGCGGCGAGCAACGGTCGCCGAACACGCTGCCAGAGAGGATCGCCCCTCCCATGAGGGCCGCGTCGGCGCCCATCGCACGGCCTATGGCCATGAAGGCCACCCCGATCGTGGCGGCCGCCGAGAACGAGCTGCCCGTGACGAACGACACCACGACGCAGCCGAGGAACGTGGCGAGCACGAGCGTGCCCGGGCGCACGGACGCGGCCGACCATGCCATGACGAGCGGCAGCGTGCCGGCCGCGCGCCAGACGGCCGTGAGCGCCCCGATGATCGCGAAGAGCGCCAGTATCGGCGCGAGCGAGCGCATGCCCTCGCCCATGAGCGAGACGAGGCGCCGCGGCGTCGCGCCGTCGTGGAGCCCGTAGCCGAAGAACAGGGCGAGCCCTGCCAGCAGCGGCATCCAGAGCGGGATCCCGATCGCGATCCCTGTGAGAAGCATCGTCGCGAACGCGACGAGGACGATGGTCTCCACCATGTGGCTCACCCCCAGCTTTGCCATGTCGGAATTGCCGAAACAGAAGTCGGACCAATCAACCGTAACGTGCCAAGATGCGAACGTCCAACTGTTATTCAATGTATGATTCACAATGAAATAACGTGATTGTGGAAGCGGGCGCGGACGGCGCGCATCCGCAGGGGAGGCGATGCCATGAACTTCCAGACGATGGACTACTTCGTCGCCGTGGCGGAGGAGCGCAGCTTCACGCGCGCCGCCAAGCGGCTCAACGTCACGCAGCAGACGCTCTCTGCCAACGTGGCCGCGGCCGAGCGCGAGCTCGGCGTGACGCTCGTGGAGCGCAAGGTGCCCCTCGTGCTCACCGGCCCCGGCCATCGCTTCCTCGCCTACGCGCGCAAGTTCCAGGCCACCGAGCGCTCCATGGAGCAGGAGTTCGCCGACATCGCGCACGATGAGCGCGGCCTTCTGGGCGTGGGCATAGCCAACACCCGCAGCCACATCCTGCTGCCCGAGGTGATCGCGGACTTCCGCGCGCGTCGCCCGGGCATCGACTTCGACATCTGCGAGGCGGAGAACTCCCAGCTTCTGGGCCTTCTCAAGGACGGCGTGGTGGACATCGCCGTGGGCACCTTCCCGGGCGTGCACAAGGGCTACGAGGTGCGTCCCCTCTGCGAGCAGCGCGTCTCGCTCGTGGCGGCGCGCTCGCTTCTGGAGGGGCTCTACGGCGAGCGGGCGGACGAGGTGGTGGCCCGCGTGGAGCGCACCGGCAGCCTCGAGGCGCTCGCGGGCTGCCCCTTCCTGCTGCTGGGCGAGCACGACGTGCCGGGCGACGTCGCACGCGCCGAGCTCGCCCGTGTGGACGCGGAGCCCGAGGTGGCCGCCTTCTCCACGAACTCCGAGACGCTCCTCGGCCTCGCCCGGCGCGGCGTGGGCGCGGCGTTCTGCACCGAGGAGATGCTCTCCCGGCGGGCGCTCGGGCCCGATGCGGAGGGGCTCGCCGTAGTCCGCCTGCCGGAACGCACGAAGGTGCAGGTGAGCGTCGCGTGGCGGCGCGCCGAGCACGTGTGGTCGCAGGTGCTCGCCTTCTATGAGGCGCTCGTCGCGCACGTGGGGCTGCTCTCGTCGGATGGCGTCGGCATGGGGTAGGGTAGTCTTATCGAAACTGCAGGCACGCATGCGCGCGGGGCATGCGCATGCGCATGCGCCTGCGCGACGCGCGGGCACGACGAGACGGGAGTGGCGATGGTCAACACGTTCTGCAAGCAGCCGCTATGGCAGTGCAACGACACGCTCGTGGGGGTGGCGCAGGGCCAGCAGCCGGCAGACCTCGTCATCCGCCACGCGAACCTGGTCTCGGTGACGACGCACGAGATCCTCGAGGACACCGACATCGCCATCTCCTGCGGACGCGTCGCCTACCTGGGCATCGGCGAGCACACGGCCGAGCACTGCATAGGCAACAGCACCAAGGTCATCGACGCCACGGGGCTCTATGCCACGCCCGGCTTCATGGACTCTCACATCCACGTGGAGAGCGCCATGGTGGGCGTCTCGGAGTACGCGCGCGCCGTCGTGCCGCACGGCACCTCGGGCATCTTCGCCGACCCGCACGAGTGCGCCAACGTGTGCGGCCTGGAGGGCGTGAAGGCCATGTTCGCCGACGCCAAGCGCACGCCGCTCAAGGCCATGCTCACCACGCCCTCGTGCGTGCCTGCCGTGCTCGGCGTGGAGGACACCGGCTCCTCGATCGACGCGGCGCAGGTGGCCGAGACCATGGGCTGGGACGACGTGGTGGGCCTGGGCGAGATGATGAACTTCCCGGGCATCCTGTCCTGCGAGCAGAACGCCATCGACGAGGTGCGCGAGACGCTCAAGGCGGGCAAGGCCGTGACCGGGCACTACGCCGTCTCGGAGACGGACCGCGGCCTCAACGCCTACATCGCCTCCGGCGTCGGGTCCTGCCACGAGTCCAACACGGTGGAGGACGTCATCGCCAAGGTGCGCCTGGGCATGTACGCGCAGCTGCGCTACGGGTCCGCCTGGCACAACCTGCCCAACTACCTGCCGGGCATCCTGGATTCCGGCATCGACACGCGCCTGCTGCTGCTCTGCTCGGACGACAACCATCCCGACACCATCGTCTCCGACGGCCACATGGACCGCATCCTGCGCGAGGCCGTGAGCCTTGGCTGCGACCCGGTCACGGCCATCCAGATGTGCACCCTCAACTGCGCCGAGTGCTTCGGGCTCGCGGCCGACATGGGCTCGGTCACGCCCGGCAAGTGCGCAGACATCAACCTGCTGGAGGACCTCGAGGGCTTCCGCGCGCGCAAGGTCCTCATCGACGGCGAGCTCGTGGCCGAGGACGGCAAGGCGCTCTTCGCCCCGGAGCCCTTCGCCTGGCCCGACTTCATGACGCACACCATGAACCTGGGCATCGACGTCACGCCCGAGACCTTCGCCTACGCCACAAACAAGCCCGACGGGCCCGTGCGTGTGCGCGCCATAGGCATCGAGCCCGGCCAGACGCTCACCCAGGACGTGATCGTGGAGGTGCCCGCCAAGGACGGCAGGCTCCTCGCCGACCCCGAGCACGACGTGTGCAAGTCGTGCGTCTTCGACCGCCACCACGGCGCGGCCGGCGTGCACTCGGAGGGCTTCGTCACGGGCTTCGGCATCCACGGCGCGCTCGCCCAGACGGTGAGCCACGACGCGCACAACCTGCTCGTCATGGGCGACAACGACGAGGACATGGCGCTTGCGGCCCAGACCCTCGTCAAATGCGGCGGCGGCGAGGTGGCCGTGGCCGACGAGGAGGTGCTCGCCCTCGTCGAGCTGCCGGTGTGCGGCCTCATGAGCGACGAGCCGGTGGAGGTCGTGGCAGGCAAGGTCGCCCGCATGCAGGAGGCATGGCGGAAGATGGGCTGCCAGATGCCCTCGCCGTTCATGACGATGGGCGTGATGTCGCTCGCCTGCGTGCCGGTGCTGCGCCAGACCAACCGCGGCTACGTGAACTGCCTCACCTTCGAGATGGAGCCGCTCGAGGCGGAGTAGCTCTAGTCGGAAACGTCGATTGCCGACGATGAACGGCCCGGAAGGCATGCGTCTCCCGGGCCGTCTTCGTGCGCGTGGCCGCGCGTTGCCGTGCGTCGGCGTGGCGCCGACGCGAGCGCTACGTCACATGTCCATCTTCACGCCGGGCGTGTCGCCCATCACCTCGCGCGTCTTGTCCACGATCCAGCCGTAGGGGTCGTCCATGCCCGCGAGCAGCTCGTTTCTCTTCGCGAGCTTCTCTGTGTAGTCGCTTACGAGCATCACGGTGTCCTTGCCGTCCTCCCAGTGCTCGATGAGCGGGTGCCACACGACGTCCTCGATGGCGATGCTGCCGTCGTCCTGCGGCACGAACGTGCAGCTCAGCATCCCGCTCATGATGCAGTCGGGGTAGTCGTGGTAGCCGCTCACGAAGTCGCCGAGCCCATAGGCCACGAGCGTGCGCGTCGTGGCGTCGGAGGCCTCGACCCACTCGACGGGCTGGATCACGTGCACATGGCTCCCGATGACGAGGTCAACGTGCAGGTCGGCGGCGTGCTGGGCAACCTGGCGCTCCCAGTCGTCGGGCTCGTTCGCATACTCGGTGCCGCCGTGCATGTAGACGACCACGACGTCGGCGGCCGCCTTCGCCCGCGCCACGTCCGCGTCCATGGCCTCCGCCGAGTAGGGCACGGCGTAGTAGTCGTTCGGCAGGTCGGAGAGCTCGTAGCCGTTCTGGCCATAGGAGTAGGAGAGGAAGGCGAAGCGGATGCCGTCGCGCTCCACCACGCGAGGCGTCTCGCGGTCCTGCTCGGAGGCGTAGCTGCCGACGGTCGTGAGGGAGGGATGGGCGGCGAAGACCTGCTGCTGGTGCAGGATGGCATCCACCCAGATGTCGTAGGTGTGGTTCGAGTTGGTGTTCACCACGTCGAAGCCTGCGTCCTCGAGCGCGTCCGCCATGGAGTCGGGCGTGTTGTAGCTGGGGTAGCCCGCGTAGCCGAACTTCTCGGTGCTGCCGAGCACCGTCTCCTGGTTCACGAAGGCGATGTCGTAGCCCTCGATCGTGGGCTTTATGTCCTGGTAGAGGCTGGCGAAGTTGTAGCTTCCGTCGCCCGAGGAGCCGTCTTGGGCGTCCACGAGCTCGAGCAGGTTCGCGTTCATGAGGTTGTCGCCCACGGCGCAGAAGGTCACCCCGTCGCTCACGGGCGTCGCGGCCTGCCCCTGCTCGGAGGCCGCCTTCTCGTTGGGACCGGCGAAGAGGGTGAACGTGACGGCCGAGGCGCCCCACGCGAGAAGCGCGACGGCGACCACGGCGATGGCCGCGAGGGTGACGATGGGCGGGACCTGCGGTCCCCTGCGCTGGGGGCGGGAGCTTCGGCCCTGCCGCCGCTGCTGCCGTGGCCGGCTGCCGGACTCGCTCGGCGTCGGGCGCCTGCGCCCGTTCGCGTGGCTCCCGCTCGCGTTCCGTTCCGAGCGCGCGCGGTCCGTCCGTCCGGCGTCCTTGCGCGGCGTCGGCCGCATGCCACCCTGTGCCATGGGCAAGCCCCTGTTCCCGAATCGCCTTCTGGCGCGTGGGCTCCCGACGTCGCCCGCGCCAGCCTGTCCCGAGCAGCGCCCGTGCCTTCCCCAGGCTCGTTCGCGCTCCCGTCCATGCTAGTCCCGATGCGCGCTCGGGCCGCTGGGTTCCGCCGTACGGCCTCCTGCCGAGGAAAAGGATGCGGCGCCCGAAGCCGGGGGCCGCATGCGCGCTTCTATCGCATGAGGAGGGATGGCCTAGAGGACGTGCGCCTTCACGATGTTGTCGTGGATGTGCTCGCAGCTCGCATGCCACTGGTCGATCTCGTGGTCGGAGAGCTCGGGCACGAAGACCTTCTCAACGCCGTCCTTGCCCACGAGGCAGGGAAGGCTCGCGTAGAAGCCGCTCACGCCATACACGTCGTCGAGCAGCGTGGAGACCGGGGTGATCAACTTGGAGTCGTTGAGCACCGCCTTCACGATCTCCACGGCGCCGTTGGAGATGGAGTACTCGGTGCACCTCTTGCCCGCCATGGTTATGTAGCCGCCGCGGCGTGCCTTGTCCTCCAGGTCGTCGCGATCGAACGCGATGCCCATCTGGGACTCGACCTCCTCGGGAGTGAGGCAGCCGAAGCGCACGTGCGACCAGCAGGCGAACTCGGAGAAGCCGTGCTCGCCGAGCATCCAGCAGTTGATGGACTTCTGGTCGAAGCCGGTGGCCTCGGAGAGGGCATGCTTGAAGCGGGCGGAGTCGAGCGTGGTGCCCGAGCCGAGGATGCGCTTGGGGTCGTAGCCGGTGAGCTGCCAGATCTGGGTGGCGATGACGTCGTTGGGGTTGGAGATGGACACCCACACGCCCTGGAAGCCGGCGTCCACGATGCGCTTCGCGAACTTGGGCGTCTCGGCGGTCGTGAGCATGAGCTCGCCGTCGCGGTCCGTCGCGGCGCCTGCCACATGCCCGGCCGCGTTCACGATGACGTCGCAGCCGGCCAGCTCCTCGTAGCGGTCGTCGCACTCGTATACGCGAGCCGTCTTGGGATAGAAGCTCATGGCGTCGAGCAGGTCGTTCACCTGCGCGCGGCAGAGCTTCTCGTCGAGGTCGGAGATGTAGAGCTCGTTCGCGAGCCCCTGGTAGAGGATGGCGTTGGCGACGTGGGCCCCCACATGGCTGGCCCCGAGGATGCCGA
>CADBMC010000216.1 GCA_902795635.1 uncultured Coriobacteriaceae bacterium
ATAGCCGGCCCAGATGACGTTATCGGCCAGGGTGTCATCGGCCTTTACGATCTTGCCGAAGATGTGCCCCTGGACTGCGGGGTCCTCGGTCTTCTCGTCGACGAAGTAGCTGCGGCCGGTGCTGTCCTCGACCATCACGATCCTGTTCCAGATGGTCGTGTTGTTGGCGTAGAGCACGATGCCCTTGGGGGCTGCGTTGCCGTAGGTCTTGAGCAGGCCGAGGAGCTTGGTGAGGTCTGCCTTGGCGAGGGTGTTGGCCTTCGCGGAAGCGACCTTGTTTGCGGTTGCGACGCCGTAGTCGGTGCTCGCGAGACGGTCATAGACGGTGGCGTTGGCCGCGACGGAGAGTCGGGATGCCACCTCGCGCTCGATGTAGGTCACGAACGCGTCGATGGATTGGACGGCCATCTTGCGGGACAGCTTGACGGTCTTCTTGATCTCCACGCCCTTGAGGGTGAGGGTGTCATACGAGTTGTCCTCGTCGACGGCAGCGACGCCCTCTGTGGTCTTCGCCGCGTCACCAGCCACGATTGACTTGTGGCGTGGAATCTCGAACTGGTGCGGGAAGCTCGACTTCTGGATGTCCCCGTAGATGACGGCGCTGGAGTCGATGAGCGAGATGATCTCGTTGCTGACGTCCGTCGGGATCACGGCGCCGGAGTTCTCGGTCGTGTGGGTGAAGTCGGCACGCTCCTGGCGGAGGGCGTCGTATGCGGTGCGCTCGACCTGGGTGAGGTCGGTGCCGCCGATGATGTCGACGCCGGCGCGGGACGCGATGTCCTTGCCCCAGGCGCGACGCGCTGCGGCCTTGTAGTCGGTGGTGTCGCAGATGCTGCCGCGAGTGCGGTTGAGCGGCATGTGGTCGATGGGGGTCGCGCTCCCGTGCTCGATTGCGGAGCGTGCCGCCGCCACGCGTGCGGTCCGTGCCTCGGTCGCAGCTGCCGCAGCGTTGCGCTTGTTGATCTCTGCGGTGAGGGCGGCCATGCGCTCCTCGTCCTTCTGCTCGGTCTCCTCGTCGGTGCCCTCGGGGGTCCCGCCGCTGTACTTGTCGACGAGAGCCTGCAGCTCGTTGAAGAGGTCATCCATGGTGAGTTCGTCCATTGCTAGTCCTTCCTTGTCTGGGCTATTGCCATTGCCGCGCGCGCCATCGCTGCCGTGCGGCCTATCCTCCGCGCAAGCTCCTTGCGCGACAGCCCGATCACTCCGTCGAGCATCTTTCTCGCACTTATCTCGGTGTTCGGGTCGGCTGGGAGGGATACGGCCGAGACGTCGTACACCTTCCTGACCTTCGTGATGGTGGTCGTGTGCGTCTCCCGGTCGTACTCGTCTGCCGTGACCGTGAAAGACCATGACATGCGCGTCACGAGCCCCGCCTGGATCTCCTCGTAGAGGTCGCGCGACGCCTGCGACCCCGAGAGGTCAGCGGCAACGAAGAGCCCGTGCTCGTCCGGCTCGACCACGAGGGACCCGTTGCTCATGCGTGCGAGCACCTTTCCCTGGTGGTCGAACTGCATGATGACGTCGGACATGTCGGCGCTGCCGAACGCGTCTGGGCTGATTACCTCCCTGTACTTGGTCCCGCCGATGTCGAAGAGCACGTACGGGTCGTTGAACGTCGAGGCGTATCCCTCGACGTAATAGTCCGTGTCGATGCGCTTCTCGCCCTCGGACCTGGCCGAGAGCGGCGTCGAAAGCGTGCGGTACTGCCGCTCGTTAGGCTTAGCTGGCATTGCTGTCCCCATTTCCCTGCATTCTGTCGATTGCGGAGTTCGTGCCTGCGGCGTCTGCCGCCTGCTGTGCCGTGTGCTCGCTTATGAGAGACAGGTCGATGTACTCGCCCCTGATGACGTGCCTGTCCCCGCCCTCGTATGGCGGTGACTGGAACACCTCCGCGACCTGGTTCCCCGACCAGACGCCACGGTCGAAGAGCGCCATCGAGACGCTCAGCTTGGTCGCGTTCGACGCGAACTCAAGCCGGTTTGCCGAGAACATGATCTCGTTGCCGTGCGATATCTCGGTCGGAGAGAAGGTCATCGCGGTGAGCACGGAGCCGAGCTGCACCGCGAACGGCTCTATCTTGCCCTCGTAGAAGCTGTTGAATGCATCCTCGTCCGCCTTGTTGAGGACGATTTCCTCCGAGCATCCGAAGAAGCGGTAGGCAGCACGCTCTATGCGCTCCATCTGGTCGGCGTCGACGGTGTAGCTGGTCGGAGTGACCTGCTGCACCTCGTCAAAGAGCCGGTCGTAGACGGCGATGCCGCCGGCGTTGTCCGACGAGAGCTGGGAGTTGAAGCGCTCGCGGGCGCTCTTCATGTCCTCGTCGTTGCGATTCTGGCTGAGCTTGCCGATGAAGCGGACGGCAGCGCCCTGGCGTATCGCGGCCGCTTCCGCCTGGTGCTGCGCGTCGATGAGTTCGAGCGTCGGCCCCAGGACGTTCGTGCCGTCACCGAACAGGTCGGAGCGGTACTGGTGCCTGGTCATCACGCCGACGCGCGACCACTCGACGAGCACGCTGTCAGAGGCGGCGAAGTCGAGCTTGAGCCACAGCTCACCGTCGACGTCGTATGCCGTGCACCTGCTCGGGAGCACCGGGTAGTAGCCGACTATCGTCTCGCCATCGTCTGCCATGAGCGGGATGATAAGTGCCGTGTCGTTGACCTCCAGGATGGTCCACACGCGCCGTATGAACTGCGGCGTTGTCATCCATGGGTTTGGCTGTCGCTCAAGCGCCCGTTTCGCCGCCGGCTGCGCCGTGCCGCTCACCTCTGGCTTGAGCTTGGATGCGTGGGATGCCCCAGACTCGATGATCGAGCGTGTAAGCTCTGCCTCGTATATGCCTCCGCGCCATGTCGTGAAGCTCGGTGAGTACGCCGTGAAGGTCGAGAAGTAGCCGCTCACTGCCTTCATCTCCGCATGGTGGAAGATTGAGTCGAAGAGCGAGCGGAAGCGTCGCGGCCCTTTGCGTCTAGCCACACTAGCCTCCAATCATTGCCTCGTAGTCATCGGACATGTTCTTGAGGGTCACGTACGCGTCGCATTCGGCGGCCCACGCGTCGATGCGGTTCCGTGGATCCTGGTTCTTCTTGTCCGGCTGGATGTTGCCGTTTATGTCCGTCCTGATGGAGACGTTCGAGCGGCACCACTCCGCTATTGGGTTC
>CADBMC010000217.1 GCA_902795635.1 uncultured Coriobacteriaceae bacterium
ACGTAGGTGCCGTCCGCGAGCGCGTCAGCCATTGAGTGCCCCCAGCCTGTGCAGGTCGGTGATGAACGATTCGATGCGCCGGTCTATTGCGCTGCCCTCGTTGACGGTCGCGCCGTTGAAGACCAGCTGGTATGTCGTGGACGTGCCCGTGACGCCTGCCGCGACCGGCTGCGGCTGCCGCAGGCCCACGGACGCCCCGAGGCCCACGTCGAAGACGCCCTGGACGTCCGAGAGGGCGTCGTGTGCCGCGGAGACGGCCATCGGCACCGCCCCCTCGATCGAGGAGGCGAAGTCGCGCATGAGGGCACGGCCCGACCATGTGGTGTAGCCGTGCCCGGAGAAGGGGCCGCGCTTGGCCGGCGAGAACGGGAAGAACGAGCGGAGGGTGGCGAGGCCGTCCGACACGGCGCGCTGCGCGCTGCCGAACGCGTCCTTGATGCCCCTCACGAAGCCGTCGATGAGGCTCTTGCCGGAGTTCAGGAGGAGGCTCCCGAGGTCGCCGAGCGCGCCGAGCATCCTGCTCGGTATCCCCGCGACGAAGCTCACGGCCTGCCCGAAGCCGCTGCTGATGCCCGACAGGAACTGCGAGCCGGCGGACACGGCGTTGGAGGCGACCTGCCCCACGAACGCGCCGACGCTCCCGAGGGCCGCGCCGAGGAGGCCCCCTATCGTGCCGGGGAGCGAGGCTATGGCAGCGCCGAAGGAGAGGATGCCCTCCGGAAGGGTGGCGGTGAAGAACGTAACCAGCGCGCCCACGACGGCGCTCACCGTGGCCACGATGGCGTTCCAGGCGTCCGTCACGGCCGTGCGGAACCCCTCGTTGGTGGTCCAGAGCACGACGATGCCCGCCACGAGGGCCGCTATCGCCGCGACGATGAGCGGGATGGGGCCGCCCGCGAGCGTCGTGATGACCGCGCCGAGGCCGGCGAACGACTTGATCATTGACAGGGCGGTGAAGACGGACTGTATGGCCGTCACGAGGCCCATCACGGCCGGGACGACCTGCGTCACCACGAGGAGGCCGCCGATGCCGGCCGCCACGGCCGCGACGATGGGCGCGACGGTCCCCATGTTCTCCGAGAGCCAGCCGATGGCGTCCGCCATGGCGTTGATGGCGTCGGTGGCCAGCAAGAGGGCACCGCCCGCGAGGGAGCCGAGGGCCGAGGCGAGCGGGCCCGTCACGAACTCCGCGACGGGCTGGAGGGACGCCAGCAGGCCGCCTATGGCGTCCACGAGGCCCTGCACCGCCTCCGACACGCTGGAGCCGCCCAGGGCGTCCTCGAAGCCCTGCTTGAAGTTGGCGGCGAACTCCTGGATGCCGTCCAGGACGGCCTGCACGGACCTCAGGATGTCCACGCCCGATATCGGCGGGAGCTCCAGGCCTATCGCCGCAAGCGCGCCGTTGATCGCGGCCGCGAGCGTCCCCGCGGCGGCCGTGCCGAGGTCCTTGGCGAGCGGAAGGAGCGTCTGCTGTATGTCCGCGATGAGCCCGGGGAGCGCCTCGGAGAGGCCGGCGAGCGAGCGGACGATGACGGGGATGACGTTGGACGCCGCTATGCCGACCGCCTCGACGAGCTGCGAGGTGGCCTCCTCGACGCCCTCGCCCGAGCCTATGGCCATGAGCCAGTTCTCCCACGCCGCCTGCATCATGCGCGTGGAGCCCTCGACGGTGGTGGCCGCCTCATCGGCGGTCGTCCCCATGATGCCCATCTGCTCCTGGACGTCGTGGATGGCCTGCACCTGGTCGGCATAGCTGTCTATCGTTAGGTCGCCGGCCCGCCCCTGCGCCTTCTCGTACTCGTTGGCGTCGGCGATGAGCTGCTCCATGCCCTCCTTGGTGCCGGAGTAGCCGAGGCCGAGGGAGTCGAGCATCATGTAGTTGCCGCGCGCGAAGCCGGAGTAGGCCTGCTGGAGCGTCTCCAGGTCGGTGCCGAGCTTGTTGGCGTTGTCGCTCATGTCCGTGATGGCCATGTCGGCCATGCGGGCGGCCTCGGTCGAGTCGCCGCCGAGCGACTTCTTCAGGGCGGGCCCCATCATGGTGGCCTGCTGCATGTACTGGGTGGCGGAGACCCCGGCGGTCTTGTAGGCGTTGGCGGCATTCGACGCCATCATGTCCTGCGCGGCCTTCAGGTCGTCGTAGGTGCCCTGCACCTCCTCGACGGACTTGCCGACCTTGGCGGCATACTCCTCCGCGCTCTGCGCGCCGTCGGTGCCGTATATGGTCTCGATGCCGCCGACGGCCTGCTGGTAGGCCGAGAAGGCCTGCGTCGCCTGCGTGGTGATGGTGACGAGCGCCGCGCCGGCCGCTGCCGCGCCGGCCGCGGCGGCCCTGCCGACCGCCGACGCGAGCTCGCCGACCTTGCCCTTCAGGCCGTCGAGGAACCCGTGGCCCTTGCCGCCCTCGGAGTCGAGGTCCGCCATCTTGCGGGACGTCTCGTCGAGCTTGCGGTTGGCGTCCTTGTTGTCAGCGCCTATGCGGATGTTGACCGCGCCGTCAGCCATCGGACGCCACCTCCATCTCGAACCTCTCGACGGCAGCGCCGAAGACCCTGCGCTGCCTCTCCACGGCGGCCTCCCTGTCGTCCCCTGCGACGATCGGGAGCGCCCACGCGTCCCTCCTTGCCCTCGCCGCGTCGTCCGGCCTCCTGTGGGCCTCCGAGGCGTCCCATGCCCTCCACGACGCGATGCGCGACACCATCGAGTCCTCCGGGAGGGACCGCAGCAGCGCCCTGAACCGGTGCCAGTGCATGTCGAGGGCGGGGTCAGTCAGGTCGATGCCGTACGCCGACTGGAAGCTCCCCACCACGTAGTCGCCGTCGAGGTCGAGGTCCAGCGTCCGAACGCCACCTGTGGCCGTGCGCGGCGTCTCCACCGGCGACTCGTAGAACTCCAGCGCCGCCTCGTGCCAGTCGCCATCGGGCTCCGCGCCGGGGAAGATCCCGGGCCACCAGACGCGGGCCTTGCCGAGCACCCGGCCGAACATCAGCCACGTGCGGAAGCCCGTCAGGACCTCCGCCCAGCCATCGCCGGCCCTTATGGCATGGGGGAGCGTCCCCTGGGCGAGGTCCACCATCAGCGCACCGCGCGGAAGCCCTGCCGGCCCTGCAGCTGCCCCATGGCCTCGGCGGCCCTCATGATCGTGTCGAGCTTCCCGGCGTCGAGCACCGAGAGCTGCCGCTCGATGCGCTCGCGCTCCGCCTCGGCGGCAGGCTCCTCGTACGCCGCCCTGATCCGCTCCGTCGCGGCGTCGAGGGCGACGAGGTCGCATTCCGAGACCGAAGGCCCACCGAGCACGGATGCCGCCTGCTCCTTGCCGAGGGCGGCCTGGACGAACTCCATCTCTGCCCTCCACGTCGCCTCGCGCCCCTGGGCGGAGTCGATGGCGTCCATCTTCCGGGCGAGCGGCAGGCGGAGCGTGGGCAGCTCGTACTCGTTTCCCTGGATCTCGCAGCTCATCGGCATATGTGAATCCCCTCTCAGGTCGTGTGCCTTCGAGGGGATTCTTGGCCCGCGGTAACGGGCGAGGGGGGATGCGCCGCCGCCTATGCGCCGGTGGAGGCGCTGGGGGCCGTGTAGGTGATCGTGCCGTCCGTCGAGATGGCGACGGTGCCATGCTCGACCGAGCCGTTCAGGTTGATGTTGAAGCTGAGCTTGCCGTCGACGGTGTTCAGGCTCTGCGGGGAGAGCTGCGCCTGGCTCCAGAGGTAGCCGTCGGTGTCCTTGCCCGTGTCGATGTCGGGCGAGACGAGGAGGAACGGCACGACGAGGTCGGACCCGGTGGGCATGGCCATGAACTTCTTGTAGAGGTACTTGTACATGGCGTTGGTGTTGTCCAGCACGATCTCCTGCGGGAGCTGCGGCGCGTAGCCGGTCACCTCGGTGGTGTCGTTCTGGTAGCAGATGTAGCTGTACGTCTCCTCGTTCGGGTTCCACGAGAGCTCGAAGACCGTCGAGAGGTCGATGGGCACCCACTTCGAGGTGCCTGACCCCTCGGAGGTGTCCAGGCAGGGGACGTACAGGTTTCGCGTGAGCTTCATGTCTTACTCCTTAGGTGTCGTGTATCTTGCGGTCGCGGTCGTCTCCCAGACGCTGTAGCTGCCGTCGTCGAACGTGAGCTCGTATGGGACGCTTCCGGGCACCATCTCGACCGACGTGCCCGACACGTCCATGACAATCCCCGAGACGGCGTCCCACGCGGCCTCGGCGTCGCGCATGGCCTTGACCGCGCTGCGGCGCTTCACGAGCATGCGGACGGCCTGCGACACCTCGCACCGCCCGTCGATGTACTCGGTCGTGGTCACCTGCGTCCCGGGGCGCACCACGATGCCCTCCGAGCCGTCCACGGCCTCCATGCGGCGCTCGTAGACGGGCGAGAGCCCGGCGGCCTCGAGCACGTCGCAGACGCAGGAGACTATCGCCGTTGACACGAGGCTCATCCGACACCTCCCGTGACGTACTCCGCGGCGAACCGCTCCCACTCGTCGAGCAGGTCGGCCTCCGCCTTCTCGAACCAGTGGCCCGTGGCCTGCGGGTGGTTCACCTTGTCGGCCTCCGAGACCCTGTCGTCCTCGTATGCGTGGCCGGCGTACTGCCGGCCCTTCCTGTCGGTCGCCGAGTATGTGATGGTGCCCGACGAGAAGTCGCTGAACGCCGAGCTCTTGTAGGTCTGGCCCGTGTCGTACTTCACGTAGGGGCGCGTCGCCGCCTCTATGGTCCTCGTGAGCGCCTCCAGCAGCCCAGGCCCGTCGTCGAGCTCGGGGACCTTGACGTCCGACCTGTACTCGATGCCGGCCATCAGCCCACCCCCAGCTCCGTGTGATGGACCCTGTCGCCGAACCCGTAGAAGGTCTGCGAGGTGCGGACGACCCCGTCGAATCCGCCTATCACGACGCGCGCTCCGACCGGCGGGAGGTCGCCGACGCTGTTGGCGGCGTCGGCGTAGACCGTCCCCGCCACGTGGTCGCGGACGCTTGCGTCCCGGACGGTGCTCCCCTGCGAGCGGTCGAGCCTGACGTGCTCCACCTCGTGGCCCTCGTCCTCGAACTCCCCGGCCATCGATCGGCCGCCCTTCGGCGCGTACCACGTCATGGTCGAGGGGAGCAGCCCGATCGGTATGGGGCGCATCTAGAGCACGACCTTGCATGAGAGACCGGAGCCGACGAGCGCGTCGTCTATGGCGCTCGCCAGCTCCGCCTCGTACCCGCCCGAGTCGCCGGACGGGGCGGACGTCGAGAACCCGCCGATGGAGACGGACCCGCCGATGGCAGAGCCGTGCGTGCCTCCCCAGGCGAGGTCGCACTCGACGGCAGCGGCGTACGCCGCCTTGGCCGCCTGCTCCGAGGCATCGCCATCGGGCTCGTTGGGGAAGCACCTCGCCTTGACGGCACGGACCGCCCACGGGAGCGCCGAGGCGAACCTGCCCTCGGAGGCGCTCCCGCCGAGCTGCGCGTACTCGTCGTATGAGAGGTCCGGCCAGGCCATCGCTATGCCGCCGTCTTGTGGGCGTAGATGCCCGGCTTCTTGTTGTTGCGGACGATCGAGCCGAAGACCCAGCGCAGCTGGTTCAGGTAGCCGTCGCCGGAGGTGTGCTGGCCGGGCCCGAACTGGTACGCGGCGGCGCGCTTGGTGATGTAGCGGATCGTGTTGGTTCCGCCGGAGATCGCGATGAAGTTTACGCCGTCGCCGAGCAGGTCGCTCGGGACCTCGTAGACTGCCATGCCGTCGTAGGACCCGACTGAGTCGGTGAGAGCGGTGTCGCTCGCCCACTCGCGGCTCGTGGCGTCCTCGAGAGCGCCGAGGGCGTCGGAGGACATGTAGACGTTGCCGCCCGTGAGGCCGGCCGCGGTGAACTGCGAGCGCGCGGCGCGGATGGCGGCCTTCACGTTGTCCTTGGTGAGCGCGCCGGTGCCGGTCGCCTTGGCAGATGCGAGGGCCTTCTTGAAGAAGTCCTTGTCGACGTAGGGGCCGAAGACGGTGCGCTGGTACTCCGAGACGATCTGGGTCGCCGCGGCGGCGGGCTCGTCCTGCGCGTCGACGGCGTCGACGTAGAACACCTTCTCGACGTCGTGGTCGAGCGTGTAGACGGTGCGCTTGATGGTCGCCTCGCCCTCGGTCTGGAACCGGTCGTATGCCACCGGGTCGGCGCTGTCGCCGAAGCTGATCTCGGGCACGGACACCTGGCGTCCGTTGACGAACTCGGCCCCCGCGACGTTGTACGCGTTGGCATAGGTGGCCCCGGCGAGCACCTCGTCGATGGCGTCGAGGTACTCGGTCGGGAACGTGGTGATGCTGGTAGCCATTCAGGCCTCCTACTTCTTGGACGGGAGCCCCGCTGCGGCGCGAGCCTTGCGGACGCGGTCCTCGTGGGATGCGCCCGCGGGCGAGCCGCCCGTGCTCCCGCTCTGCCTTCTCTCCTGCCGGAACAGGTACGGACATGCATCGCGGAGCTTGTCGACGTCTCCGTCGTAGTCATCGAGGACGGCCTTCGCCGCCTTGGCGTTGACGCATCCCGCCGCGGCGAGCCTCGCGGTCACCCTCTCGTCGGAGAGGCGCTCCTCCATGGCCTTCAGGTCGGCCTCGAGCTTCGCCACGCGGTCGTCCTCCCCGGCCTTGCCGTCGAGCTTGGCCTGCAGGTCGGCCACCTTGGCCTCCCATGCGGCCTTCTCGCGCTGGTACTTGGCCTTGGAGATCCCCTCCTGGCCGTGGCTGTCGACGATCTCCTTGCCCTCGGGCGCGGCCTCGGGCTTGCTCTCCGCGCCGACCTCGTGCGTCTCCTCGGGCGCTTCCTTCGGCTCCTGGTCCTCTGCCATCCCCTGCTCCAATCCACGGGTTTGCTTACGCGCTTCACTGCGCGGCTGTGGCGGCCCTTTTGCGCTGGCCGGGCGTGCGGCCCTTTTCCGCTGGCCGGGCGTCGCGATGGATTGTCGCGGGGCGGTAACGGGCATGAGAAGGGCCGCCCCGAAGGGCGGCCCCATTTGACAACTATGCGTCGCTCTCCACTAGTACCAAGCGACCATTCCGCTCTCTGGAAGCGCGCCGTTCTCCGCAAACTCATCCCGCAGCCTCGTCATGAGATGGCGGGCATACCATGTGAAGCTGTCGCGTTCCGCCTTCTTGCCGACGCGCGCGTCGTTCTCGTTGGTGTCCCAGATAACGGTGCCCGTGTCGGTGCCTTTGCCCTCTGGGAGGTAGACGTACACGATCTGGTCGCCGTCCGTGCCATCTAGCCAGAACCTAAGCATTGCCAGCCGTCCCCTTCCACTTTGCCAGAGCACTTTCGTAATCATATCCTGCATCAACCGTCATGTCATGTGCTGTGCTGTAGTCAACCCCTGATCTCATGAGTTCGGCTTCGTATGCCTCGTGTCTCACAAGCACCCTGTCGTGCTCAAAAACTTCTTCGCCACTCGCCAGCCTCTGCCACGACTGTGCCATGTCGTAGTCTGGGTCAAAGTAGGTGTGCCCATTCGCAAGATCATGCTTGTCCATGAAGACATGCTCGAACGCACGTTCGGCTGTCTCTACGTCGACGCCGGCGTTCGACGCGATACGAATCGCAACTTGCTCCTTGTCCCTGTGTCTCATCTCGTTATAGAACTGCCTAGCATGTTTGTCTCTCCTCTTGCCACCAGGATCGTTCGTTTCGTTGAGGGCACCGGAGACGCCACCGGATTGCTTCCGCACTTTCGTCAGCGCCCGCACGCTCACGGCCTTGCCGTCGGCCCCGTAGGCCGTCTCGCGCTCCGGCCGCCTCGCGAGCCACCTGTTCTGCGACATGAGGTCGCGCTGGGCCCTCTGGGCGCGGCCGAGCCTCAGCCTCGCCTCGGCGTCGTCGTCCCCCGCCGCCTTGGCCGCCTGCGCCTCCAGCTTCGCCTTGCGTATGGCGCGCTCGTTGGCCCTCTGCTTCTGCGTGGCCTTGTACGCCTCGTCCGGGTCCAGCCCCGCGTCCTCGTCCGGGGTCGGGCTGTAGGGCCTCGTCTGCCAGTGCATCCACGGGCCGAAGGAGTGCCGGCAGTTCGCCCCGCACAGCCCGCCCGGCGTCCCGTAGCCCGTGGCCTCGGCGAGGTCTGGGTAGGTTACCCCGTCTATGGTCTTGGGGCCGTGCATCGCGTATGGCCTGCCCTGCCACTCGCGGTGGCTCGGGCGTGCCCCGATGTGCGACGAGACGAACACGAGCCCGTCGCCCATCTTCGAGGCGGCGTCTGCGGTCCTGGACGCGGCAGCCTGCTGGATCTGCGTGATGACGTGCCGCCTCGCGGCGACGTCGGGGCTGTCGCGCCTGCCGCTCTTGTAGTCGACGGCCTTGACCCCGCGGTCTGCGCACTCCTTTGCGATGCCGGCCACGGCCGTCTCGTAGGCGACCTCTCCCCTGGCGGCCTTGGGCACCCACTCGGATACCGCCCCGACCCACGTGTCCCGGGCGTCGGACGCCATGGCGAGGTTGTCTCGGGCGAACGCCGCCCTGAGGCTCTCGACGACCGCCTGCGTCCCCGACACGGCGTCGTGGCCCGGCGTGAGGGCGCGCTCCAGCACCTCCGGCGTGATGCCCAGCGCCTTGGCATCACGCCTCGCCGACCTGTCGAGTGCATCTGACACGACGGAGACGAGCTGCCGCGACGACACGATGGGCGTGTCGCGAAGTGTCCCTATCACGAGCCCGGGCACCTGGAACGACATGCCGAGGGCGTCCGCGAGGCTCGCGCCGTCCAACGCCCCCGAGGTGGCGAGGCTCACGAGCGCCTGCACGCACGCGTCCTCCGCCTTGGCCCCGGAGAGCGCCATGGCCGCCCCTATGGCCGCGATCTCCGAAGGCGTGAGCATCTAGACCGCCAGCGGCGACGAAGCCCCGGCCGCCTCCTGCGCCCTCCCGCGCGCCTCCTCCTCGGAGAGGCCGTAGAAGCGCTGCAGGTACATCCAGCCGGGCACGAGCCCGGCGGACACCTCCGAGAGCATCTGCGCCTTCCCGCTGGCGGTGTCGGCGATGATCGAGTCGTCGAGGCCCACGCTCGCGCTGGCGTCCGGCCACCCGGCTATGGCCACGGCCGCGTCGCACACCGTCTCCAGCGCGGCCGACAGCAGGTGGCCGTGCTTGGCGACGTTGCGCATGAGCGCGGAGCTGTCAGCGGCGACCTCGGTGGCGGTCTTGAGCCCTCCCGTCCTCTCGAGGGCGAAGTACTGCGGGCCGAATCCGGTGAGGTCTCCCAGCTCGTCCAGCGCGACGTCGAGGGCCTGCCTGAGCGGGTCGATGCGGACCTCCGGCGCGAAGGTGGAGATCAGGTCGGAGTCCTGGGATGACACGCGGATGATGGAGTCGTCGGGCGACGGCAGCTGCACCACGCGGCGCTCCGCCCCGTACGCGTCGAGCCTGGTGCCCACGCCGAAGAGCTGGTCGGAGACGAAGGTCTTAACCTTGGTTGCGTCGATCTCGCGGACGATGGAGTCGAACGCGTTATCGACGGCGACGATGGCGCTCGTGGCGTCGGCGAAGACGGACTGGCCCATGGCGCTGCCGTCGCTGTAGACGTTCTCGATGGCCGGGCGGACCAGGGCGAAGGTCTGCCTGTCGGTGCCGGCGTCGAAGTCGGCGACCATGCCGAGGGCCTCCGCGTCGACCTCCTTGCCGTCGCTGAACAGCCTCGTCAGCACATGGTAGGTGCCGGTCTCGGCGTCGAGCTCGTGGACCTGCAGCTGGTCGTACGTCCTCCCGCGCACCCTGGCGCGCGACGCGAAGGCGCACTCGGAGCACTCGTCCTCGTCCCACGAGATGGGCAGCACCTGCCGGGCGTCGTAGCGCCTCGGGCGTATGGCGGAGACCACGTCGTCCTCCACGTCGAACGACAACGCCCAAGCGCCCGTGCCGAGGGCGAACGCCCGCTCGACCATGCCCTGGCCGCGCTGCACGAGCGACGTGTCGGCAGCCCACCCCTTCAGCCACGTGTCGGCGTCCGCATCGTCTGCCGCGATCGTGGTGTCGTCGTTGAGCAGCAGGCTGGCCCACTCGCGGCACACCCTGCGCGCGGGGTGGATGGTGAGCCTGTGGCGATGCATGGTCCGGCCCTCGCCGACCAGCACGTCCTGGTCGTAGAACCCTGCCGTGGAGGTGTACCACCCCCACCACTCGGCGATGCGCGAGGCCATCGAGGTGTCGGGTGCCATGCCGGCGTCGGCGAGCGCCTCCAGCACGCACTCGGGGACGGAATACGAATCGCTTGCCATGCGGCTCCAATCGGGGGCGTCTATCGCTCCCGATATGCTGAGTGCCTGCTCACGAGCCTCATCACCGCATAGCGCGTGGCGTCTATCCAATGGTCGTCGCCGTCGGGGATGCGCTCCACGAACTGCCCGGACGAGAGGCGCTCGTACTGCTTCGCCCTCACCTCGGCGGCGAGCCTCGGGCACCGCTCGGGGTCGATGACCCAGCGC
Source organism: uncultured Coriobacteriaceae bacterium (assembly GCA_902795635.1). GTDB lineage: Bacteria > Actinomycetota > Coriobacteriia > Coriobacteriales > Atopobiaceae > CADBMC01. Next base: position 10,423 of record CADBMC010000217.1, read on the forward strand.
ACGGACGAGAGCCAGCGGTACGAGGCCATGCGCATGTTGCCCTTGCCGGCAGCGCGAGCGTCGAGCCCCGCGTCGCGCTGCTGGGCTATCTGCTGCGGGTCCGCGTCGTCCGCCCACACCGTGAGCCGGTGCGGCCGCGGCTCCTCGCCCTCGGCGTCGGCCCACGTCAGCAGGGACGCCGCGCGCCTCGCGCTCTGCGTCGGGGTGAGCTTCTGGCCACCGTCCTCCCTCCACGTGACGAGCCTGCGCTGGCCGGGCTGCCACTCGGAGACCGTCATGGCCCACGGGTCCGGCCACCAGCCGAAGTCCTCGCCGGCCATCGGGTTGTCGAACGCGCGGATCTCCTCGTCGGTCACGTGCCTGAACTCCGCGCGGTCGAATACGAGCCCGCCGATGCCGACGGACTCCCCGAGGTACTCGTGGCGGTAGGACTCCGGGTCCTCGGACTCGAGCTGCTCGGCGTCCTGCCTCATCTGGTCGCTAACCCACTCGGGCGGCAGCTCGAGGTAGGTGCTCCGGTACACGGGCATGCCCTTGTCCTCGCGGGACAGGCACACGCGGTTGGCCCAGCTCTCGGCCACCCGAGGCGGGTTGAACGTGTAGAAGCGGGCGAAGTAGGCGTCGCCGCCCACGTCGCGGGTGAGGCTCTGGAGCGTGGTCCTGATGGCCTTCGGGCCAGAGAGCTGGTCGCACTCCTCGAACCACTGGTAGGCATAGTAGGTCCCCGCCGGTGCCTTGCTGGCCTTCGTCTTTCCGGCGTCGTCGAGGCCCTTGAAGCGCACGACCTGCCCCGTCGCCTTGACGCGCCACATCATCGGGCTGCGCCTCGGCTCCCACTCGTCCTCCACGCCGAGCTGCGATATCGCCCAACGCACCTGCTCGTAGGGCCCGCCCTCCATGCCGCCCTGCACCGCCTGGAAGACGTAGGCCGAGCGGTCGGGGTGCGCCATCATGCCGGCCACGATCTCGACGGACACCGCGCTCGACTTGCCCGAGCCGCGGCCCCCCGGCATCCAGAACTCGTGCTCGTCCTCGCGCGCCACGTGGTAGTGTACCTGCCAGAACGCTGGGCCCACGAGGCGGACGAAGTCGCGCTCGAAGGGGCGTGCGTCCTCGGCGTCGCGCGCCGCCTGCGACGCCTCAAGCCCCATGAGGGCCTCGAACGCACGCGTGCT
>CADBMC010000218.1 GCA_902795635.1 uncultured Coriobacteriaceae bacterium
ACATGGCGGGCCGCGGCACCGACATCGTGCTCGGCGGCAACCCCTCCGAGCTCGCCCGGGACATGCTCGTCCAGCAGGGGATCGATCCCGAGGAGGCCACCGAGGAGCAGCTCTCGGCCGCGCGCGAGAAGGCGAACGACACCTGCATGCGCGAGCGCGAGCACGTGCTTGCCGCGGGCGGCCTGTGCGTGATCGGCACGGAGCGCCATGAGTCCCGGCGCATCGACAACCAGCTCCGCGGCCGTTCCGGCCGTCAGGGCGACCCGGGCGAGACGCAGTTCTACCTCTCGCTCGAGGACGACCTGATGAGGCTCTTCGCCGGCGACCGCGTGGAGAGGATCCAGGACATGATGGTGCGGGCGGACATGCCCGACGACATGCCCATCAAGTCGAAGATGGTCACGAAGGCGGTGGAGAGCGCGCAGCGCAAGGTCGAGGAGATCAACTTCTCGATGCGCAAGAACGTCCTGGACTACGACGACGTCATGAACATCCAGCGCCAGACCATCTACGAGGAGCGCAACAAGATCCTGGACGGCAAGGACATCTCCTCACACGTCGCCGGCGCCATGGCCGACACGGTGGACGCGCGCGTCGCGGGCTTCTGTCCCGACGAGGCGAACCCGGACGGATGGGACCTCGAGGGGCTCCGCAAGTGGGTCGTCGACCTCACCGGCAGGACGGACCTGCCGGAGTTCGACGAGGACGCGGACGTCGAGGACATCTCCGACGTGGTGCTCGAGTTCGTGAAGCGCTGCTACGACGAGAAGGCGGACCGCCTGGGCGAGGCGGTCACCCAGCAGCTCTCCGCCCAGATCATGCTGCGCGTGATCGACACGCGCTGGATGTCCTACCTCCAGGAGATGGACTACCTCAAGACGGGAATCGGCCTGCGTGGCTTCGGCCAGCGCGACCCTCTGGCCGAGTACAAGAGCGAGGCTCATGCGGCGTTCCGCGTGCTGCGCGACACGATGTACGAGGACTTCATCCGGACGATCCTGAGGATCCAGATCACCCAGGCGCCGGCAGAGGAGGACGAGCCCGAGAGCTATCGGAACGCGCGCTTCTCCGGTCCCGCCGACGTGGACGGCGACCAGGCGGACTCGGCTCTGCGCAGGACATCCGCTGCGCATCCGAGGCCCAGCGCGGCACAAGGCGGCAAGGCGGCCGGAGGCGCCGACGAGCCCGCCAAGCCCAAGACGTATCGCAAGGACCTCAACGACCCGTATGCCAACGTGGGCCGAAACGACCCATGCCCGTGCGGGAGCGGCAAGAAGTTCAAGAACTGCCATGGCAGGCGGAGGTAGCGCATGGCCGAGACGCAAGACGTCGACCTGACGAAGCTCGTGGGAAGGCTCGACGAGGTCGAGTCCTACCTGCACATCGACGAGCTGCGCGCCGAGGCGGCCGAGCTCGAGCGCAAGAGCGGGGAGCCCGGCTTCTGGGACGATGCCGAATCGGCTCGCAAGGCCATGGCCAGGCTCTCGCACGACAGGGACGCCGCAAGCGGCATGGATGCCGCGCGCGCCAAGCTCGACGACGCGCTCGCCGCCCAGGAGCTCGGGCAGGAGACGGGCGACGAGGACCTGCTCGGCGAGGCGCAGAGGCTCGCGGGCGAGCTCTCCCGCGACCTCGACGAGCTGGAGCTCTCGAGCTGGTTCTCCGGTGAGATGGACCCCGGCGACGCGATCGTGACGGTGACGCCCGGCCAGGGCGGCCTCGAGGCGCAGGACTGGTGCGACATGCTCTTCAAGATGTACCTCGCCTACTGCGCCCGGCGAGGCTGGAAGGTCACGGTGAACGACGCGCCGGCAGCCGAGGGAATCGGCATCGACCGGGCCACCTTCACGGTGTCGGGGAAGAACGCCTACGGCATGCTGCGCGCCGAGCAGGGCGTGCACCGGCTCGTGAGGATCTCCCCGACGGACGCGAAGAAGCGTCGCCAGACGACCTTCGCCGGGGTCGAGGTGCTGCCGGTGCTGCCGGACGACGTTCAGGTGGACATCTCCCCGGACGACCTGCGCATCGACGTCTACCACTCCTCCGGCCCGGGCGGCCAGGGCGTCAACACGACCGACTCCGCCGTGCGCATCACCCACCTTCCCACCGGGACGGTCGTGACCTGTCAGAACGAGCGAAGCCAGCTGCAGAACAAGGCGGCCGCCATGCAGATCCTGAGGAGCCGTCTCTACGAGCTGGAGAAGGCACGGCGCGAGGAGGCCCTCGACGAGCTTCGCGACAAGCGCGAGATCTCGTTCGGCAACCAGATCAGGAGCTACGTCCTCTACCCCTATCAGCTCGTGAAGGACCTGCGCACTGGGGTCGAGACGGGCAACGTCGACTCGGTGCTGCGCGAGGGGGACCTCGACCCATTCATCGTCGCCTACCATCGATGGGCAACGTCCCAAGGCAAGGGGTCGGAGTGAGGTACGATTTCCAGTTGGAAAAGGCAGGCGAAGGGCAGCGCCTGTAGGGAACGCGTATGAGAGGGGTCATATGAGCACTACGTATGAGGTGCCCGTCCAGACTCGCTCGGCGAAGGAGCTCAAGCTCATCGCCAACGACCTGCGCCGCGACATCATCACCATGCTCGAGAAGTCCAAGTCCGGCCATCCGGGCGGCTCGCTCTCCTCGGCAGAGATCATCTCGGTCCTCTACTTCTCCGGCCTGATGCGCTACGACGCGGACAAGCCCGAGGACCCCTTCATCGACCACTTCGTGCTCTCGAAGGGCCATGCGGCACCGGTTCTCTACGCGGCATTCCACCAGCTGGGGTGGATTTCCGACGAGGACATCCTCACGCTGCGCCAGCTCGGCAGCAAGCTCCAGGGCCATCCCGACTGCCACTGCTGCCCCGGCCTCGAGGTCTGCACCGGCTCGCTCGGCCAGGGGCTCTCGATCGCCGCAGGCATCGCGCTCGGCCTGAAGAAGGACGCGGCCGCTGCCGGCACCGAGCCGAACCGCGTGTTCGTGCTGCTCGGCGACGGCGAGATGCAGGAGGGCTCCAACTGGGAGTCCATCATGTTCGCCGGCAACCAGGGCCTGGACAACATGATTGCCTTCCTCGACAAGAACCGCCTGCAGATCGACGGTCCCGTCGACGAGGTCAACTCGCTCGGCGACATCCAGGCCAAGTTCGCGTCGTTCGGCTGGGACGTCATGACCGTGGACGGCCACGACGTCTCCGCGCTCACCGAGGCGACCTCTGCTGCGATCGAGCATACCGGCACGCCGACCGTCATCGTGTGCGACACGGTGAAGGGCAAGGGCGTCTCGTTCATGGAGAACCAGGTGGGATGGCACGGCTCCGCCCCGAACGCGGAGCAGGCCGCCCAGGCGCTGGCAGAGATCGCCGCCAAGCGCGCCGAGATCGAGAAGGAGGCCTAACCTATGGCTAACAGGGCTACACGCGAGGCCTACGGCGAGACGCTGATCGAGCTTGCCAAGGAGGGCGTGAACGTCGTCGCGGTCGATGCCGACCTTGCCGGCTCCACGCAGACCGCCAAGCTCGGCGCCTACGACTCCGATCGCCTCGTCGACGTGGGCATCGCCGAGCAGGACATGATGGGCGTCGCCGCGGGCCTCTCGCTCACCGGGCGCATTCCCTTCACCGGCTCGTTCGCCGTCTTCGGCGTCGGCCGCTGCTACGACCAGATCCGCAACACCGTCTGCGACGCTCGCCTCAACGTGAAGGTGTGCCCGACGCACGCCGGCATCACGGTGGGCGAGGACGGCGCCACGCACCAGATGCTCGAGGACATCGGCATGATGCGCGCGCTCCCGCAGATGCGCGTCATGGTGCCCGCCGACTACTGGTCGGCAAAGGCCGCCATCCGCATCGCCGCCGAGACCGACGGCCCCGTCTACGTGCGCCTCGGCCGCCACAAGGTCCCCGAGGTCTACGACGAGACTTTCAAGGGCGGCCTGCCCTACGCCGGCGTGCTCCGCGAGGGCACGGACGTGACGCTTGCCGCCTGCGGCGTCGAGGTCGCGCAGGCGCTCGCGGCAGCGGACCTGCTTGCCGAGAAGGGCATCTCCGCCGAGGTCATCGACGTGTTCTCGGTGAGCCCGCTCGACGAGGATGTCATCTGCTCCTCCGCGGCCAAGACCGGCCACGTCGTCACCTGCGAGGAGCACATGGTGACGGGCGGCATGGGCTCTGCCGTCGCCGAGCTGCTGGCGCAGAAGAACCCCACTCCGATGCGCTTCGTGGGCATGAGGAGCTTTGGCACCTCCGCGCCGGGCGACGTGCTGCTCGAGCACTTCGGGCTGGACGGCAAGGGCATCGCCGCGGCCGTCGAGGGCTTCCTCGCCTAGCCGCATCGCGCAAAAGGCGGCGGGGCATGGCATGCGCCTGCCCCTCCGCATGAGTCTCGTTGGCGGGGCACGCCCCATCGGGCGTGCCCCTCTTCGCAAGGAGGGACCATGGCAACAGACAAGCAGCAGGTGGACGAGTACCTCGGGATAGTGAACGAGGAGGTCCACGCGTTCGAGGAGGGCATCGACTACGACGCTCTGAGCGCGGCCAAGAAGCTCATCCTCGACGCGGAGGCCTCGGGCGGCCGCGTGCACGTGACGGGCATCGGCAAGCCGGGGCACCTGGCCGGATACATCGCCTCGCTCCTCTCCTCCACGGGCACGCCGGCGACCGAGCTCCACGGCACCGAGGCCGTGCACGGCAGTTCGGGCCAGGTGAGGCCGGGCGACGTCGTGATCGCCATCTCCAACAGCGGCAACACCTCCGAGCTCAAGGCGACCGTCACCGCGCTCAAGGCGAACGACGCCAAGATCATCTCCGTCACCGGCAACCCGGAGTCCTGGCTCGCCGAGCAGGGCGACGTCGTGCTCATCGCCGGCGTCAAGCGCGAGGGCGACTCGATGAACAAGCCGCCGCGTGCCTCCATCGTGGTCGAGATGCTCGAGCTGCAGTGCCTGTCGATCCTGCTCCAGAACGAGTTCGGCCTCACGCCCGAGACCTACGTCCGCTGGCATCCGGGCGGCTCGCTCGGCGCCTCCATCCGCGCCGGGAAGTAGGCCGGACGGCATAACGAGCAAGGCCTATGGCGCAGTTGTGCGCATGGGATGCAGGCGCGGCCCCCGGGTTTAGGCCCGAGGGCCGCAAGCTGCTAAACTTACTAGGCATTTGCAACTATCCATGCGACCAAAGGAGCTCATGTGGCACATCACTTCGCCAACACTGAGCGACAGGATGCGGGTCGTGCGGACGAGACGGGCGCACAGGCGCCTGTCGAGCCTGAGAGGATGCCCGAGCAGGAGCCTGCCGTGGCCGAGCGCGCCGACGCGCCCGAGGCGGCGCCCGCTGGCATGACGGCCGCCCGCCAGGTCTCGGACGTCACTGCGCCGGCTGCCCCTACGGCGGCCCCCGCGGCTGCCGTGTCCCCCTTCGCGGACATGTCGGAGCCGAAGGTCAATCGTTCCGGCCAGCCCGTAATCTCGCTCAGGAACGTCACGCTCGTCTACCCCGCCCAGCCCAACAAGCCGGCGCTCAAGGACGTCTCGGTTGACGTGTATCCTGGCGAGTTCGTCTTCCTCGTCGGCCACTCCGGCTCGGGCAAGTCCACCTTCATCCGCCTGCTCAACCGCGAGCTCAAGGCCACGAGCGGCCAGGTGTTCGTGGCGGGCCAGGACCTCACCCAGATGCGCAACAGCAAGGTTCCCTACCTGCGCCGCCAGATCGGCTGCGTGTTCCAGGACTTCAAGCTGCTGCCCGACAAGACCACCTACGAGAACGTCGCGTTCGCGCTCGAGTGCATCGGCAAGAAC
>CADBMC010000219.1 GCA_902795635.1 uncultured Coriobacteriaceae bacterium
AGCCCGAGGGTCCCGAGCAGCCCGAGGGTCCCGAGCAGCCCGAGAAGCCCGAAAAGGGCGGCCTTCTCGGGCACTTCGACTTCCGAAGGCATCCGAAGGCGACGCGCACGGCTCTCATCGCCACGGTAGTGGCCATCGTGCTGATGGTCGTGGCGATGCTCGTGCCCGTGAGCGCGCCGGAGCTCACGAAGAAGGCGACCTTGGGCGGAGCGTCAGTGATGCTTCCCGAGGGGATGGAGACCGAGAAGAAGAAGGATGACTTCGGCGTCTCGCACATCATCGAGAGCAACGATGCCGTGCAGGTGATTCTCGTTCGTCAGGTCGTCGACGAGGATGATGACGTCGTCGAGCTCACGAACAAGGCGCTTGCGGATGAGAAGCTCAGCTCGCAAGGGGCGAAGGCAGCGGGAGACGACGATGCCTCCGTCACCATCCAGCAGGGTGACCTGCCCGGTTCGGTGGGGCGCGCCAAGGCATACGGAGCCCGTCGCGGCAACCTCTTCTCCCTCGTCGTCATCGAGCAGAAGGGAACGAGCAGGAGCGCCGAGGTGACGTTCGATGCCATCGACGATACATATAAGGTGAGCACCGACAGCATCACTGTCACCGTTGAAAGCGACGGCGAGAAGGTCAAGTCCATCAAGGCGGAGGCCGCTGCCGAGGGTGCGATCGTCAAGCTCCCGGACGGCCTCACCAAGGACCATGCAATCCAAGTCGGCTGGAAGGTCAAAGCCGACGGAGGAGCCGGCACGAGCCCGCGGGTCGTCTATGCGCACGATGCCTACTATCTTGTGCTGGCGACGGAGAACACGACGGTATCCGCAAATTGGATGCCTGCCTGTGTGGTCACTTTCACGGACGGCAACGGCAACGTGCTTGGTACGGAAACCGTGATTAGCGGTAATCCCGCCCCGGCGCCTGACGTGCAGGACCGAGATGATGCGCATTTCACTGGCTGGGACGCGGACTTCTCGAGCGTGAAGTCCGACATGACGGTGAACGCCACGTGGACGCCCATCTGGACGGTCACCTTCACCGACGGGTCGGGCAACGTGATTTCCACTCAGAAGGTCATCAACGGACAGGCTGCTAATGCCCCATCGACTCCGTACAGGGGCGCCGATACCTTCGGCGGCTGGGACGCGGACTTCTCCTCGGTCACGAGCAACATGACGGTGAATGCCACTTGGGTGACGCTCTCGCAGCGCAACGCATTGGCGAAGGCGAAGGACTACCTCGACTTCACGGCGTTCTCGTACAGCGGTCTCGTCGAGCAGCTTGAGTACGAGGGCTATTCGCATGACGACGCCGTCTGGGCCGTCGATCGGTGCGGGGCGGACTGGAACGAGCAGGCGGCACTGAAGGCACAGGACTACCTCGACTTCATGTCGTTCTCCCGCGCAGGCCTCATCGACCAGCTCGAGTTCGAGGGCTTTACCTATGACCAGGCGGTCTACGGCGTCAACGCCGTCGGCCTGTAAGGCGCGAGGAGAATGCCATGAGCACGCAGATGGTTTCCGATTCTGAATACGAGAGGCTCAAGCAGGACGCCCAGCTTGCCTCGAACAATCTGACCCTTGCGAAGAGGGAATATGACAGCAAGCGCAAGCATCTCGAGGGTGCCGTCAGCAAGGCGACCAAGCGGCACGAGGCGAACGTCGCGGCGGCCGAGGAGAAGCTCAGGCAGACGCAGGACGAGCTCTCGGGACTCATCGAGGAGGCAGGCAAGATCGCACTCTACCATGACCGCCTGGTCGTGGACGACACCGTGTTCCACCTGCTTCCCGACCTCACGGTGGAGGTGAGCGCCGGCGCCGTGGCGAAGGCAACCTCCGCTCAGCCGACCGGCAACGAGCACCAGGTGTTCTTCACGGCATCGAGCTCCGAGGGCGGCAAGACGCTGACGGTGGGCGCTTCCCTCGAGGGGCAGGCGAGGGACATCGCCTCGAAGGTGCCCTCCTGCATAGCCCAATACCCGAGCCTCGCCGAGTCCGTGGCGCCGAGGGTCGAGGCCGCTCGCCAGGAGCTCGAGCAGGCGAAGGCTGCCACCGCCGAGATCGAGTCCGCGCAGAAGGAGCTCGACGACTTCGTCGCGAACGATGCCACCGTCGCGGAGGCGCAGTCCGCATTCGACCTGGCCAACGCAAGGCTCAATGATGCGTCGGGGCGCAACCCGAGCTCCATCAAGAAGTCCGCGCGCAGCGCCCGGACGCTGTCCATCGTCTTCTACGTGATTGCGGCCGTCGTCGTGTTGATCGGCATGGGGACGCTCGTCGAATACCCCTCCGTGGGGGTCGTGCTGTTCCTGGCCATCGTCGTGTTCGTCCTCGCCTATGAGGCGGGGCTCCGCGGCGAGAAGGCGCGCAAGGTCCTTTCTGCCGTGTCGTCCTTCCAGGATGGCCAGACGGATGCCGTCACCCCACCGGGACAGGATGCTGCCGAGTAGGACGTTGCTTGAAAACGGAGCCCTAGGCATCTGCCTGGGGCCTCCTTCGATCGGCTTCCTGCCGCGTGCGTGATCGTGACTGCCTAGAACACGACACCCACGACGACGAGTGCCACGGAGAGGACGATGGCCATCCAGTCCCGCCCATGGAGGGGATAGCGCTTGTAGCTGCTCTCGCGGGTGCGCAGGTAGAACCCGCGTTGCTCGGCCGCGAGCGCCGTCGCGTCCGTCTTGCCCACCGAGCTCACGAGCAGGGGCACGCACAGCGGGAGCATGAGGCGCAGCTTGAGGATGGGGTTCTTGGTGTCGTACTCCACGCCGCGGGCGGTCTGGGCCTCCATGATGGCGTTCATCTCCTCGCCGAAGAGCGGCACGAAGCGGAGCGCCGTGGTGAAGGTGAAGGCGTAGCGGTAGGGGATGTGCAGCACCTCGACGCAGGCGTTCGAGAGGTCGTTCAGCTTGGTCACGGTGAGCATGAGGATGAGGGGAAGGGCCACGCCGAGCAGGCGGAGCGCAGCCTTCGAGCCGGTCACGAGGCCGTCCGTCGTCATCCAGAGCACGACCGGATCACCGCCGCGCACGAAGGCCGTCTGCAGCAGGACCATGATCAGGGCGACGGGGACGAGGACCTTCAGGATGGAGAGCAGCCTGCCGATGGCGCCCGCGTAGATGCCGAGAACCAAGGTAAGCGCGAGCAGCCCGAGCAGCATGGGATAGGTGTCCGCCACGAACGTCGCGACGATGATCCCCGCGGCGATCGCGAGCTTGGCAATGGGGTTCAGGCGATGGAGCAGCGTGTCGCCCGGCACGTAGTCGATGACGTTAACCACGCCTCACCATCTCCTCCACGAGGTCGACGACGCCGCCGACCTCGCTCACTCCGGAAAACTCTGCGGACACGTTCGCGGCGAGCCGCTCGGTGAGCTCCGTCACCTGCGGGGCGGCGATGCTCGCCTGGTCCATGAGCCGCGCGTCGCGGAACATCTCCTCCGTCGTGCCGCGGCCCAGCACCTGTCCCTTCGCCATGACCACGACGCGCTCGGCGAAGTCCGAGACGACCTCCATGTCGTGGCATACCATGATCACGGCGCAGCCATGCTCGGCGAGCTCGCGCACCGTGCCCATCACCGTCATGCACTCGCGATAGTCGAGGCCGCTCGTGGGCTCGTCCAGGATCACGACGTCGGGCTCCATCACCACGACCGATGCCAGGGCGACCATCTGCCGTTGGCCGCGCGAGAGCGAGAACGGGGATTCCTGCTCGGGGAGGCCGAAGCGCGAGGTGGCCTCCCGCGCCCGGCGGACGGCCTCATCGCGTCCCACGCCATGCAGCTCGAGGCCGAAGGCGACCTCGTCGAGCACGGTGTTCTTGCAGAGCTGGCGGTCGGGGTTCTGGAAGAGAGTCGAGACCTTGCCGGCGATGGCCGAGACGGGCGTCTCCCGCGTGTCCATGCCGGCCACGCGGACGCGGCCGGACTGGGGCTTGAGCAGCCCGTTCAGGAGCTTCGTGAGGGTGGTCTTGCCGGCGCCGTTCTGCCCCACGATTCCCACGAGTTCGCCGGGATACACGCGCATGCCCACGTCGTGCACGCCGTCGCCGGTGTCCGCATACGAGAAGCAGACGCCGTCGAGCTCCACGACGGGCTCGGCTCCCTCGGCATGGGGCCTCGGCTGCGGCGCGTGGGGGCTCCGGCGCGTCGCCTCGCTCGCGGGCGCGCCCGTAGGCTGCGTGTAGGTGCCAGGGTCGGAGCAGACGGGCATCTGCGCCGGCGCCACGAGCCCGGCGATGAGGTCGTATGCCTCCTGCACGTCCAGGCAGGGGCGCGTGGAGCCCGACACGACGCCGTCGCGCACGAGGCTGTTGGAGATGCGCGTCACGCGCGGGCTGTCCACGCCGAGCTCGCGCAGCTCGGGGCCGTGAGAGAAGACCTCGTGCGGCGTGCCGTCGAAGGCCACGGACCCCTTGCTCATGACGACGACGCGGCTGCAGTAGCGCGACAGGAGCGCCACCTTCTGCTCGATCACGATGACGGTGATGCCCTCCTCGGCGTTGACCTGGGCGAGCGTCTCGAACACGAGGCGCGAGCTCGCCGGGTCGAGCGCCGCGGTGGGCTCGTCGAGGATGAGCACGCGCGGCTTGAGCGCGAGGATCGCGGCGATTGCCACCTTCTGCTTCTGCCCCCCGGAGAGCGTGGCGATGTCGCGGCCCCTGAGCTCGGGGATGCCCACCGTCTCCAAGGCGCTCGAGACGCGGGCCTCTATCTGGTCGTGCGGGACGCCGAAGTTCTCCAGGCCGAAGAGCATCTCGTCCTCGACGTTGGCGGCGACCATCTGGGTGTCGATGTCCTGCAGCACGCTGCCGGCGATGCGCGAGATGTCGGTGAGGCTCACCTCGCAGGTGTCCTTGCCCGCGACGAGGACCTCGCCATACAGCTCGCCGCCGTAATGGTGCGGTATGGCTCCGGAAAGGGCCGCGGCCAGCGTGGACTTGCCGGCCCCGGAGGGCCCGATCACGCCGACGAACTCGCCTTCCGCGACGTCGAGCGTCAC
>CADBMC010000220.1 GCA_902795635.1 uncultured Coriobacteriaceae bacterium
AAGCTCGTTTGAGGCTATGACAGGAGCACCACCATGGCAAAGGAAGTAACCACCGTCATCAAGCTGCAGATCCCTGCAGGCAAGGCCAACCCGGCACCCCCCGTCGGCCCCGCGCTGGGCGCCGCGCAGGTCAACATCATGCAGTTCTGCCAGGCGTTCAACGCCCAGACCAAGGAGATGGGCGACGACGTCATCCCGGTCGAGATCACGGTCTACGACGACCGTAGCTTCGACTTCGTCCTGAAGACCCCGCCTGCGGCGTTCCTCATCAAGAAGGAGCTCGGCCTCGAGCACGCCTCCGCCGTGCCGCAGCGCGACAAGGTGGGCACGCTCACGCAGGAGCAGCTCACCAAGATCGCCGAGACCAAGATGCCCGACCTCAACGCGAACGACATCGAGGCCGCGAAGAAGATCATCGCCGGCACCGCCCGCTCCATGGGCGTCCTGATCGAGGAGTAGCTCGCAGAACGTCGCGCACCGGAAGGCGGCCTTCCGCGGCCGGATGCGCGAAGGCAAGGCAACAGCCGACGCCCGGCGGAGAGCACGCCGGGGCCGGAGGATAGGTGGGAGGGCGCAAGCCCGCTGGACCACGAGGAGGAAGCATGCCCAAGCACGGAAAGAACTACAAGAAGGCCGCCGGCCAGGTCGACGGCACCAAGCTTTACACGCCGAAGGAGGCCATGGATCTCGCCAAGAGCCTCGCCGGCGCCAAGTTCGACGAGACGGTGGAGGTCTCCGTCCGCCTGAACGTCGACACCCGCAAGGCCGACCAGAACGTCCGCGGCTCCATCTCCCTGCCGAACGGCACGGGCAAGACCGTCCGCGTCGCCGTGTTCGCCGAGGGCGAGCAGGCGCGTGAGGCCGAGGCTGCCGGCGCCGACATCGTGGGCTCCGATGACCTCGTCGCCGAGGTGCAGAACGGCAACATCAACTTCGACACCGTCATCGCCACGCCGCCGATGATGGCCAAGGTCGGTCGCCTCGGCCGCATCCTCGGCCCCCGCGGCCTCATGCCGAACCCCAAGCTCGGCACCGTGACGATGGACGTCGCGAACATGGTCGCCGAGCTCAAGGCCGGCCGTGTCGAGTACCGCGCCGACCGCTACGGCATCTGCCACGTCCCCGTGGGCAAGGCCAGCTTCGACGTGGACAAGCTCGTGGAGAACTACGGCGCGCTGTACACCGAGCTCCTGCGCGTGAAGCCCTCCACGGCCAAGGGCCGCTACGTGAAGTCGGTCGCCGTCTCCACCACGATGGGCCCCGGCATCAAGGTCGACCCGAGCATCACCCGCAACTTCCTGGAGGCCTAAGGCCAGGACGTGCCCCTCGACGCACGCGCGTCGACGAAGTTCGCTCTCAAGGGACGGTCGCTTCGGCGGCCGTCCCTTTTCGTTTGCGCCGGGCCCGCCGGTTGACCGATTCGCAATCTCCTGCTTACAGTCGCCTGACCTCCGGTTAATCCCTCCGTTAGGTTCGTCTCCGAGAATGGTCCCAACACGAGGATGCTCAGAAGACGCTGAGGCGACGTAGGTGGCTCGCGGAAGAGGCCGCGCGAGCAAGGGACACCGGATGGGAGGCTCTCATGGCAGGTACCCGCAGGGGATTTGGCGCAGGGCCCGACAGCATTCGGGATGGGGGCAAGGCGGGCGCGCCCGCCTTCTCCAAGGACGGAACGCTCACCGTGATGCAGGTGGCCGACGTGCAGGAAGGCGTCGACGTCCGCCCGGAGACCACCATGCTGCTCGAGCGCGCGCTCGACGCGTGCGAGCCCGACCTCGTCGTGTTCACTGGCGACCAGCTGAAGGGCTACAGCCTCTCGCTCAGGCTCTCCGGCGAGGCGGGCATCCGCAAGACCATCGCCGACATCCTCCGGCCCGTCACCGACCGCGGCATTCCGTTCGCGGTGACCTATGGCAACCACGACTGCCAGGCAGGGCTCGTGAACGAGCGGCTCGAGGAGATCTATCGCGAGCTGCCAGGCTGCATGAACGCCGTCTTCGGCGACGAGGGCAAGGAGCCCGGGACGTTCTGCGTCCCGATCATGGCCTCCGACGGGAGCGGCCCGGCCATGGCGGTGTGGCTCGCCGATTCCGGCGGCGACGCGACCATGGGCGGCTATGAGGCCTTCGACCCGGAGACGACGCGCTGGCTCGTGGAGTCGGCGACCGAGCTCGACCGGAGCTGCGCGCATCGCGTGCCGGGCATCCTCTTCCAGCACATCCCCATGCCCGACGTCTACGACTGCCTTCGCGAGGCCGCGCCGGGCGAGACGGGCGTGCCGGGGTATCGCACCCACTACCGGCCCGGACAGAGGCTGCGCCTCGACGAGCGCTTCGCTGTGGAGGGCGAGGTCGGCGAGGTCATCTGCTGCGGCAACGAGAACACGGGCGAGTTCGACGCGCTCGTCGCGCAAGGCGACTTCTTCGCGGCCTTCTTCGGCCACGACCACAAGAACTCCTTCGTGGCCCGCAGACGCGGCATGCTGCTGGGCTACTCGCCCACCGCGAGCTTCAGCTCCTACGGGCCTGGGCTCGACCGCGCCGTCCGCGTGCTGCGCTTCTCCGAGTCGGACCCGCGCCATCCCGCTCTCGGCCTGCTCAGCTATCGCGACCTGGTGGGGGAGGAGACGACCCAGCCCGCACGCGACTGGATGAAGACGCACATGGTGACCACCGTCGAGGAGGTGCTCGACAAGCTGCCGCGCCTCCCGCGGGTGAGCGGCCCCGACGTTCCCGGAACTGCCTCGCTGCCGGGCGACGGCGCCATGGCCAGCATGTAGCGTCATGTGGCGATGCCGTCGCGTTGCGACGTTCGCTTGACGTGCGCCAGGTAGTAGGACATACTGGTAAAGCACGTAAAACAGAGCACGTCCGCTGCCAAAGACAGCCGGTGCCCGCAAGGGCTCAAAGGGGAGACCCGCCTGCCGAGGTGGTTCTGAGAGCTCGAATCTCAAGACCCCGCTTTGGCCCAGCGCCAGCGGGGTCTTTTCTTTGGACCCGCCGCGTCGGCGGTTCGTGCCAGCGTGTGCAGAAGAAGGAGGTGTGTACATGCCAGCACAGTCCAAGTACGCAATGGTCGAGAAGATCTGCGACTCCATCAACGGCTC
Organism: uncultured Coriobacteriaceae bacterium; assembly: GCA_902795635.1. Lineage (GTDB taxonomy): Bacteria > Actinomycetota > Coriobacteriia > Coriobacteriales > Atopobiaceae > CADBMC01. Next base: position 3,107 of record CADBMC010000220.1, read on the forward strand.
GAAGGGCGTCTTCGTGATCGACTACGAGGGGCTCACCGTCAAGGAGGCCCAGGAGCTTCGCCGCAGCCTGCGCGAGGTGGGCGCCACGATGAAGGTCTACAAGAACAACCTTGTGAAGCTCGCCCTCGCCCAGTGCGACCAGCCCGAGCTCGACGACGTCCTCGCCGGGACGAACGCGTTCGTCTTCTTCGAGGAGGACCCCGCCGCCGCAGCGAAGGCCGTGAAGACGGAGTCCGACAAGCTCAAGAAGCTCGCGTTCAAGGGCGGCATCGCCGACGGCCGCGCAATCTCCGCCGAGGATGCCCAGGCCTACGCAGACCTGCCCAGCCGCGACCAGCTCGTCGCCCAGCTCGTCTTCACGATCGCCGCTCCGCTCAGGGGCATCGCGTCCGTGTGCGCCGGCCCTGCCCGTGGTCTCGTCACCGCGCTCGACGCCGTCGCCGACCAGAAGAAGGACGCCGCATAGCGGCGCCGCACGTCAACATCGCCTGGCGCGCGTGCCGACGCACGTGACGCCGCTACCAGAAGGAGTTTTTCATGGCTGCCACCAAGGAAGAGATCATCGAGGCCATCAAGGAGATGCCCGCCCTGGAGCTCTCCGAGCTCGTCCACGAGCTCGAGGACGTCTTCGGCGTTTCCGCCGCCGCCCCCGTCGCCGTTGCCGCTGGCCCCGCTGCCGCTGCTGAGCCCGAGGAGGAGAAGACCAACTTCGACGTCGTGCTCGAGGGCTTCGGCGAGAACAAGATCGCCGTCATCAAGGTCGTCCGCGCCCTCACCAGCCTTGGCCTGAAGGAGGCCAAGGACAAGGTCGAGTCCGCTCCTGTCACCCTGCTCGAGGGCGCCAAGAAGGACGAGGCCGAGGATGCCAAGGCCAAGCTCGAGGAGGCCGGCGCTGCCGTCACCCTCAAGTAGCTTCGCTGCTTG
>CADBMC010000221.1 GCA_902795635.1 uncultured Coriobacteriaceae bacterium
CAACTCGCCCATCACGGTGTTTGCCGGATCGAGCGTCTCGAGCTGATGCTGGGCGTAGTATGCATGCGTAACGTTCTTTCCCAGCTCGATCGTGCCCGCATCGGCCTTGAGCGTCCCGCCCATAAGCTTCATGAGCGTCGACTTGCCTGCGCCGTTTGGCCCAACGAGCGTCACGTGATCGCCTCGATAGAGCGTGAGGTCGGCCCCGTCATACACGCGGTTTTCTCCAAAGCTCTTGGACACATGGGCAAGCTCGACGACCTTGTCGCCCGTGCGTGGAGGCTCAGGAAAGCTGAAGTGCACCTTCTGATGCGACTCGGGAAGGACCACGAGCTCCTCGCGAATCTTTTCCACACGCTTCACGCGTTCCTGTACCTGCTTCGCCTTCGTAGGCTTGTAACGGAACTTCTCGATAAACACCTCCATGTGCGCTATGTCACGCTCCTGGGCGGCCCTCTTTGCACGCAGCTGCAGCAAGTTGTCTTCGCGTTGCTGCAAATAGCTCGTATAGGTGCCCGTATAGGTGTAGAGGCGCTTGTTTTCCAACGAGGCAACATGGCTCACACAAGCGTCCATGAAGGTTCGGTCGTGGCTCACGAGCAGCACGGCACCGTCGTAGGAGGCGATGAAGCCCTCGAGCCACTGGACGCTCTCGAGGTCCAGGTGGTTGGTGGGCTCGTCGAGCAGCAGCAGGTCCGGATGGCGCAGCAGGAGCTTGGAGAGCGAGATCCTCATCTGCCAGCCGCCGGAGAAGTCCTTGGCGGGCTTGTCGAAGTCCTCGACGGGGAAGCCAAGGCCCGCGAGGATCTGGCGCGCGCGGCTCTCGAGCTCGTAGCCGCCCGCATGCTCGAAGCGGTCCTGCGCGCGGCCGTACTGCTCGAGCATCGCGTCCTGCTCGGCGCCCGGCGTCGAGTCCGCGATCTGGGCCTCGAGGCTCGATATCCTCTCGCCGAGCTCGCGGATCTCGGTGGCGGAGGCCATGACCTCCTCGAGCGCCGAGCCCTCGCCAGCGAGGTCGGCCTCCTGCTCGAGGTAGCCGATGGAGGTGTCCTTGGCGAACGACACGGTGCCCTCGTCGGGCGACTCCTGCCCCATGATGATGCGCAGCAGCGTCGTCTTGCCCGCGCCGTTTGGCCCCACGAGCGCCCAGCGCTCCCCTGCGTTGAGCTGGAGCGTGGCGTGCTCGTAGAGGACCTGCGGCCCGAACGACTTCGAGATGTCTTGTGCTAGCAGGATCAAGCGCTATCCCCTCGTCAGATGGATGGCGAAGCCGCCTATCTCGTCCTCGAAGTAGACGAGATAGGTCTTGTCCTCGCCAGGAAGCTTGTAGCGCGACGACTCGTTGACCTTGAAGCCGCGCGCCTCGAACCAAGGCTCCGCGGCCTCGACGTCGTCCACATGGAAGCCTATGTGGCCCAGGGTGCCGCGGCCGCCGTTGTTCATGATCTCCACGTAGTCGTCGGCGAAGACCGAGATGGGCGCGAGATGCTTGGGCTCGAGCCCCATGAGCGCCTGGAACTGCGCCGCGATGCGCTCCGCCTCCTCGACGCTGTCGGTGTTGATCCCCACGTGCGCAAGGCGCAGCCCGAAGAGCTCCTTCGGGTCTCCCTCGCCAGCAACCATGGCATTCCTCTCCTCTCGTGCGGCATCGCCGCCTCTGGCCTCGGGCCCGCCGAGGCGCTCGTACCAGTATAGGAGAGCCGGCCGGATGTCCTTGGCTCTCGCGGACAAGCCAGATGAATCCCATCTTGGCTCTGACGGTTGCCCCGGCCGAGTTCTTTGCTAGAATGTCTCCCGCAAGGGCGATTGGCTCAGGGGTAGAGCACATCCTTCACACGGATGGGGTCGCTGGTTCGAATCCAGCATCGCCCACCATTTGCTAGCGAGAGGGCCGGGGCATTCGCCTCGGCCCTCTTTTTCGTCGAAGCCGTGCGCGCGACGCATGCGCGACGCGCGCTTCATGCGGGCCCGATGCGCGCCGAGGCCCACTCGGCCCCAGGGCACGTCCCGGCCCTGCCTACTGCTTCCTCTTGAGATGGCGCTTGCGCACGCGGAGTCCGTAGTGCAGGCCCACGCCCGCGAACACCGCGACGATGGCGCCCATGTAGTAATCCGGGTTGTACACGCCGGTGGAGAGCTGCCAGAAGGCCGTGAAGGCGACGCCCACGACTATGGCGACGACGGCCGAGACGATGAACGGCTGGGTCTTAGCCGGCGAGTTGGCGGCCTGGACGCCGAGGAAGCCGCACACGAGCGAGACGACGGCAACGACGCCCACGAGCCCCCTGAACGTCGCCGTGCCCTCGGCCTTTCCTGCGAGCGAGAAGATGATCTCGAACGCCGGAACGGCGATGCCGAAGGTCATGAGGCAGATCGCCATGAGCTTCAGTTCCCTGCGGTCACGTGACATAAGGTATCCCCCTCACGGCCGCAGCCATGCGGCCTGGTCCTCGAGGCGAAGCGCCTGCGCGCAATCGGCCTCGGCATGTGCTTGGATGCGGTACGCGCCGTGGCACGAGCGCCAGCGTCAGCGCCGCATGAACATGATAGGGATGAGGCCCGCTCGCGTCCAATCCGGGGGGAAGCGCCGGCGGGCGGGCTCCGGGGCCCTTGCGTCTCGCGACGCCAGAGGCCGCGGCCGGCCTCGTCTGCTAAACTCGAAGACGCTTTGGGCCTATGGCGCAATGGTCAGCGCAGGGGACTCATAATCCCTGGGTTGCAGGTTCGAGTCCTGCTGGGCCCACCAGAAACTCGCGGGCCGGGAGCATGCGCTTCCGGCCCGCTTTCCGTTTGCGCCGGACTGCAAGGTCCGTTCGCCTTCTTGCGGGCCTCAGAGTGTCTCTCGCGGCCGCTCGCGAGGCGCCATGGCCATCCCGCGGCATCGCCTCGCGCGGCGTCGCTCCCCTACGCAAAAAAGAAAGGCGCCCGCCGAAGCGGACGCCATCGAATTCATGGTGGAGATAAGGGGGTTCGAACCCCTGACCTCGTGACTGCCAGTCACGCGCTCTCCCAACTGAGCTATATCCCCGTCGAGTGCTC
>CADBMC010000222.1 GCA_902795635.1 uncultured Coriobacteriaceae bacterium
AGCAAATCGCCCTCGACGTGATAGCGGGACTCGTGGTCCACTTCACGGCAAGGGCGATCGACAAGGCGCTCGACCGCAGACACCGGCCAAAGCATATGCGGTAACGAGCGCGGGCTGGGGGCTTCGGCCCCCGGTCCTCACATCCTAGCAGAGAGAGGAAGTCAAAATGAGGACGTTCGTGTATGCGCTGATAGCGTTCGCAATCGTTGAGCTAATCGTCCGCCTCATCGATAGGAGGAGGTAACGATGGCCGTGTCCGATGCCCAGAAGCGGGCCAACGAGCGCTACCGCAAGGCAAGCGTGAGGCAGGCCACCGTGCGGTTCTACCCTTCCGAGTCCGACCTGTGGGAGTGGCTCCAGTCGCAGCAGAACAAGGCAGGATATCTAAAGGAGCTTATAAGGCGTGACATGGAAAGCCGAGGTTAGCCATCAGACGCGTGCGTCGGGGCGCAGTCGGGGCGTGCGGCCAGTGCGGCCGCAGCCGCCTCGCTCACTGCCGCCCCTTCCTCTTGTGCCTCCGTTGCCGCCTCGCCGCGTTCTCGCGCGCCAGCCGCTCGTCATTGCGGTCCCGCCAATCCTTCTCCGCCTGCGCGCACTCCCGGCACAGCCCCCAGCGCCGCGCCTGCTGGTCCTCCACGAAGACCGGGTGCAGGCCGCACCTCTGGCACAGCGGCACCACTCCCTCCGTCCGGTAGCGCCCCTGGCGCATCCTCACGTGGCGGATGGCCTGGGGCGTGCGCCCCGGGAGCATCTCGGCCAGCTCCTCGGCCGTCATGTCGGGATGCCGCCAGACGGTCTGCAGCTCGTGCCACTGCCACGGCCTCGGACTTCTCGGAACACGCGGAACATATGTTCCATCACCGGTCACGCCTCGCCCCCCTCTTGCTCGGACATGCTTGGGCCTGCGTCGTTGCCTCTCGTGTTCCACAGCTCGACGGTCTTGGCCACGGGCTTGCGGTCTCCCGCGTAGAACATCACGTCTGCGCCGCATGCGTCGCTCTCGCACATGACGCACCATCCCGTGATGGTCTTGCGGATGCGTGCCGGCCCGCCGCAGAACGGGCACGGCTTGAGTTCCGGCATGCCGTCCATCAGTCGCTCACCACCCTCGGCTCCGCCCACGCGCAGTAGCCGTCCTCGTCCGTCGGCCATCCGTGCCCGGCATGGTCTGGGTCGCGCCAGCACCACGGCGTGCTGCTCATCTCGTCGTAATCGCCAAAGAAAACGCAATCACGGCACCGTACGATTTCGCCTGTGACCTTCGAATCGAAGATTCCGTCCGTCGTATTGATGATGTACTCGGCCATCACTTGCTCACCTCCATGGGACGGGGCAGCGCTCCGCCCTCTCCAGCGCCATGCACCACTCATCGTCGGCCTCGGGCGTCATGAAGTCCTTGCACCCGTGGTCCTCGCCGGTGATGGCGTTCCTCAAATTCACGTGGTGCCCGTCGGCGGAGACGTTGGTGCCGTACACGAGGCACGTGCCGCCGCCAACCTCCCGGAAGTGCGTGCAGAGGCCGCACAGCTGCGACTTGGCGTCCATCAGCCCTCGCCCCCGTTCCTTGGGACCCAGTCGCTGCAGAAGTCATCGAACTGGGTCTGGTATGTGAGCCCGTCATCCGCGAAGCGCTGGCAGTCCGAAAACGTCCCGTAGCCCTCTTCGCTCCTCACCCACATGGCGCACATGCAGCACTCAGGGCATTTGATGTCGAATCCGGCCGTTTTGAGGGCGTAGCAAGCACTGATGATTCGTCTCCTGTCGTGCCTGTCCATCACTCGCTCACCACCCTCGCGCCGCAATTCGGGCAATAAGCCCAGTCAATCGGATGGTTGGCCCCTTCTTCGTCAGCGCAGAACGTCTCGCCGCATGCGGAGCAGATGAGATTGTCTGTCCGCATTTCAAGCGGTGCCATCCGATTGAGTTCGTCTGCCTTGTTGTGGCACGTCGGGTCTATGAGGTCTGCGAGTCTGGCAAAAACGCTGTAGTACGTGTGCGCATCGACGTCGCCAAACGCTGCCTTTGCCACGTACCAAATCGGATTGGAATCGCCGAAATCGAAATCATGCGAGTAAACCCGCAGCCTTTCCGCCACTTCGTGGCGCTCGTTACTGGTCGGCGTCATCGGTATCTCCTTCCTGATCTATCAAGTCCGCCAGGGCGAGAAGGACGTCGCGCCACGAGCCGGGTCCCGTCACGTCCTTCAGTGTCCTGAGCAGGCTCCCGTCCTTCAGCGTGTCGCGTCCGTACTCGCGCAGCCTCTCGGCAGCCTCGCGGCGCTCCTCGCTAGTCGGTGCTGTCATCGCTCGCCCTCCTAAGCTCCTCCGCGCATTGAGCCGCATCGGCGAACTCGTAACCCAGCTGCTCTATCGCCCATCTGACCAGCTCGAAGAGCGACACACCCGCACGCTCTGGCTCTCTGCGCCGTGCGTTCCTAGTCCTGTCCTTTGCCATCTATGGCCCACCTCCGCAACCTATATTTGGACTCGTATCCAGCGCACGTCATTGCACGTAGAATCGGGTGCAGCACTGCCATCCCGCCGCGCGCCCTGCAAACCCACAGGTCAGGCGCGTCCGGCGTCATGGACACCCTGCACATCGAGTGCCCGCAGTCCTCGCACCTACGCATCACTCGTCCACCTTTGCCAGCTTGCGGATGCGCTTTGCGAGGTCGCGCGGCTTCTCGCATGCGTCCCCGTCCACGTCCGAGCCGTCGCACCACTCGTCCAGCTCGTCCGCGATGCGCTCGAGGCTGTCAGGGCGCTCGTGCCAGGCCGCCCCCGCCTCGTACATGAGGCCTTCGGCGTCCTCCACGCACCACCTGCTGCCGTCGACGAGGGCAAGGCTGCGAAGGCGGTGGCACACCAACTCACCGCCAATCGTTTCGATCCAGAAGTACTCCTCATGGCTTGTCCAGGGCACGCCGTCCATGTCTCGTGGCAGCTCAATCATCTCTGCGTCGATGCGGTCTGCGAGGGCGCACAGCTCCTTGCAATCGCTTGCACTGGTGTAGCTATGACAGCAAAGGTCGCTCCACTCGCGCAGCTCGTCGCTGATCATGCCCATCGCTTCCTCCTGACCTTCCCGATTGCCATGCTCAAATCCGCTATCGCGCAGGCGGTCGCATGGGTGCCAGCGTCCGCGTATGCGATGCCCTTTGCCGTGATCGTGCCGTGCTGCGCCCTGGTCTCAAGCACGAGGTTGTCCGGGTCGAGGTTCATGGGGTCCCCGTCGGCGAAGAGGACGATGCATCCCTCGGGCACCTTCATCCCGTTGGCCTGCTCCCACACGAGGCGCGCCTTGGGCACCCAGTTGTCGTGCGCCGACCTGCCCCTTGGGCGCTCCGCGACCTTGACCTCGATGTAGCCGTCCGCCGTCACCCGCTCGGAGCCGACGGGGACCGTGTTGTGGGGCATGAGGCCCTTGGCGAACTGCGTCCTGCGGCAGATCTCCTGCGACTCCTCGGACATCCACTCGTCACGCCTCCGGCCCTTGTTGGCCGGCACGTTGCCGGGCTCGAACCGCCCGCCATGGGTGCCGCTCTTGACGCCGAGCTTGATCTTGCGGTTGGCGAGCTGGGGCGTCGTGAGCACCACGCCGAACTCGTCGCGGAACGCATCGATGCACTCCGTCTCGGTGTGCCCCGGGACGTAATCGCGCAGGAACGCGTCGTACTCGGGATGCTCCTTCCAGCGGACCATCAGAACCCCTCCGGGAGTGTCGGATGGGCCGCCTGGGCCTCGTCCTTGAACTGGAGGGCCCGCAGGCTGTTGGCCCGGCTGGCGTTGATGGCGTTGGCCACCTTGGTGATGGCGCTCGCGCGCTCGATCTCGGCTCTCAGCTCCTCTGCGTCCAGCTCTTCGTTGCCGAGCCGCTCCAGCTCGGCGAAGAGGTGGTTGTCCAGGTCTATCTGGTGGTTCCTCATCGCCCCTCCTCGTAGTCCTCGCATGCCATGTCGTCTACCGCCCTCACGTACCTGCACACGTCGCTCGCGTACAGCGAGCAGTCGTCCCCGACAGCCTCGCGGACGTCCTCGCAGACCCCCACGGGGGGCTCCAGCCCAACGACGCGCGCCCACCTGCGGCATGCGCCGCACTCCATCTCGAGCCACGGCCGCATCGTCAGACCTCCTCCGTGAGCTCCGCCCCGCAGTAGGGGCAGTACTCGTAGTCGTTGGACTCGGGCATCTCCCACGTGCGCTCGCACCTCGAGCACCAGTAGACGTTCGAGCCCGGCCTCACGGGCTTGGTCAAGGCCTCGCGCCTCGGCCATGCGCAGGCGGCGAAGCCGTCCGCGAGGTCGAGCGTCCCGATCCTCCGCCTCTGCCCGTCGTACATCTCGACCCTCATCGCCTGACCTCCCTGACCACGTGGGCGTCCTTGTCCTCGATCGCCCACCATCCGTATGCGTAGAGCCTCGGGTCGTGCGGCCTCATCCCCTCGAGCAGCCGTCCCTGGAACCAGGCGAGCTGCATCTCGGGGTCGTCCCAGACCCACGAGACGATGACCCGGCGCTCGTGGATGCGCCCGTGGCACCCCGTGGTGCCCGAGCCGCAGACCGCCATGAGCGGCGAGAGCAGCCTAACGGGCTTGCCTGAGACGGTGAGGGTGAGGCCTCCCCTGCCCGCGATGTGGTGGCAGTTCGTGGCAGGCGCGCCGCAGATCGGGCACCACTCCTGGCTCCTGCCGTAGCGGAGCCCCTTGCTCCATGCCCCGATGTGGGGCTTGCCGTACAGGTCGGCCCTCTCGACGGAGAGGCCTCCCAGCAGGCTCCTCGGGATGATCATGCGAGCCTCCTGTCCTGCCCTGCCATCTCCACCAGCTCGCATGCGCCTCCGAGCCTCGAGGCGATGCGGGCCCCGTCCACGCCTCCGATGCGGTCCCTGAGCTGCCCCAAGCGGTAGTTGCTCGTCACGATCGTCGGCAGCCCCGCGGCCGTCCTGTCGTCCACCAGCCGCGTGAGGCGCTCCACGGCCCACTCCGTCTCCCGCTCCGCGCCGAGGTCGTCCAGGGCGAGGAGCCACGTAGAGGCCGCACGAGACGCAGCGTCCCTGTCGCCGCCGTCGTATCCCTCGCGGATCTCGTCGAGGAGCTTGGAGGCGGCCACGAGCCGCGCCGGCCTCCCGCGGAGCACCGCCGCCCTCACCGCGCATGCCGCCGCCCACGTCTTTCCGGTGCCGGGAGGGCCATAGAGGTACGTCCCGCGGCCGGTGCCGGCCCTGCGCCATGCGGCCACGCCCTCGGGGCTGTCGGCCTGCTGGTAGGCACCGAAGAGGCCGGCCTTGCGCAGCACGCAGGCCCTCGTCTCGGCCATGAGCTCGGAGAGCCTGGGGTCCTCAGAGCCTCGAGTAGACGTC
>CADBMC010000223.1 GCA_902795635.1 uncultured Coriobacteriaceae bacterium
CAGCCCCCGAACGAAAAGAGCCGACGTGTTCCACAAGCGCAGCAAGCAGAGCCATAAGAGCATTTCTGAACGCGAGCTGCGTGCACGTTCCGAGCACGCGGCGTCTCGCCATTCCGCCGAGCACGGCGCCGGCAGGGGCCGCTCCGCGGAGTCCCTCTCCCGCAACGCCTCGCTCGGGAGGTACGCGGACACGCGCAAGCGCAGGCACCGCAAGTCCGTCCTGCGCGGCGTCCTCATCACCTTCCTCTGCATCCTGCTCAGCGGCGGCGTCGCCGTGGCCGCCTACATGTTCAACATCAACAGCCGCCTCACCCAGGGCGTCGACAGCTCGCTTCGCAGCGTCCTCAGCGAGGCCAGCTTCGACCAGCCGTTCTACATGCTGCTCCTTGGCGTGGACAAGGACTCCGTCCGCGAGTCGGACTCCAACTACGGCGAGTCCGAGAGCTCATACCGCACCGACACGATCATCCTGGCCCGCATCGACCCGGTGAACAAGAAGGTCACGCTCATATCCATCCCGCGCGACACCTACGTGGACATGGGCGAGCACGGCCAGCAGAAGATCAACGCGGCATACTCCTATGGCGGCGCCGCCTACACGGTCCAGGTCGTCGAGCAGCTCGCGGGCGTGGACATCTCGCACTACGCATCGGTGGACATGGACGGCTTCGCCGCGATCGTGGATGCCGTGGGCGGGGTAACGGTGGACCTGCCCGTCGCCGTCTCCGACCCGGACTACACGCATCTGGACCTGCCCGCAGGCGAGCAGACCCTCGACGGCGAGACCGCCGCCCTGCTCGCGCGCTGCCGCCACGGCTACGACGCCTACGGCGGCGGCGACTACTACCGCGCCGCCAACCAGCGCATGCTCATCGGCGCCGTGGTGAAGAAGGTCCTCGCCTCCGACCCCGCCACCATGGCCAGCACCATCTCCACCGCGGCGGACTACATCACCACGGACTTCTCCGTCACCGACATCATCAACCTGGCGAGCCAGTTCTCGGGCTTCGACATCGACACCGACCTCTACTCCGGTCAGTGCCCGACCCAGTCGCAGTACGTCGACGGCCTCTGGATCGACGTCCTGCAGCAGGACCAGTGGGACGCCATGATGAAGCGCGTCGACGCCGGCGAGCCTCCCTACTCCGACTCCAGCCAGGACTTCACGGCGGGCGTAGCGGGCTCGGTGGGCGTGAGCTCCGAGAGCTCCTCGTCCTCCAGCTCGTCGGACTCCAGCTCCGACGTCGCCTTGGACGGCAACGTCATCGTGCTCAACGCCACCTCCACCCAAGGCCTCGCGAACGAGGTGTGCACCAAGCTCGAGGAGGCCGGGTTCGACGCCATGGCCGACAACGCCTCGGTGAAGTCGGACACGACGACCATCTACTACAACGGGACCCAGGGCCAGGCGCGCGCGAACGGCGTGCTGCAGACGCTGGGCGGCTCGTATGCCATCGCCGAGAACGACGGCACGTACAGCACGTCGGTGGACGTCGTCGTGGTTCTGGGAAGCGACTACTCGGCCTCGTAGCGCACGCAGGCTAGCAGCGGCGGTCTCCCCGGCCGAAGGCGGCGCAGGACGACACGACGAGCCGGACGAGCCGCTCGTTGACCTCCTCCACCGGGCAGTCGCCCATCTCGCCTCTCACCCAGCCGTGGTAGGCGCTCACGATGCCTGCGAACAGGTAGTGGACGAGCACGAGGTCGGTGAGGCCGTCGTCGGGGTTGCGCTCGCCCACGTAGCCGCGGAACCACTCCTCGAGCCGGTCGACCAAGGAGCTCGCCAGCGGCATGAAGCTCGTGCTCTCCTCGAGCCCCAGCATCACGTCGCGGTTCTCCGAGAAGAACCCTCCCACGGCGGCGAGCGTCGGCCGGGGGTTCTCCGCGAAGTCCCCCTCGTACTGGCTGCGCACGATCTCCACGAGCCGCTGCGAGAGGTCGTCCATCACGCGCTCGGTGAGCTCGGGCATCCCCTTGAAGTGGGCATAGAAGGTGCCCCTGTTGAGGCCCGCCTTGTTCGCCACGTCCGTGACGGTGATCTTCGTGTAGGGCTTCTCGGCAAGAAGCGAGAGGTATGCCTGCTCGAGCAATCGTACCGACCTTTGGGCGTTCTTGTTCATAGCCAGCCGCCTTGCGCTCGTCGTGTCGCCAGCAATCCCGCCAACGCGAATCGTCTTGGCAGACAGCCATTGGGATTCCAACAGCTTCCACCATTGTTGTCCATGTTTCAACGAGAATCTGCCAACACGTCCGTTTCTTGATTTTGACGGTTCTTCAAAACCCAATTGGGAAGACAACATATGTTGAAATTAAATCCGATTCAAGAATTAAGGGGCCCTTGATCATGGAACGACTATTCCGAGGGGTGCTCAAGCACCGTGGCTGGGTGATCGCCGCGTTCGTGGTCCTTACCGCCCTATGCGCCTGGTGCATCCCGCAGGTCGCCATCGACGCGAACATGAGCGACTACCTGCCCGAAAGCGCCAAGTCGAGCCAGGACCTGGACTTCATGAAGAGCGTGTACGGCAACGACATCGCCAACGCGCGCGTCTACGTGACGGGCATCTCGAGCATCGACGCCGCGAGTTACGAGAAGGAGCTCGAGAAGGAGGACGACGTCATCTCCGTCACCTGGCTGGGCGACGAGGTGGACATGAGCGAGCCGCTCCAGGTGCAGGACCAGGACACCATCGACGAGTGGTACGACTCCGACACCGACGGTTACCTCTACTCCGTGGTGCTCAACGACGACGTTGACCAGGCGCGCATCGACGACATCCGCGCGAAGGCGCAGGCCCTTCCCGGAGCCAAGACGGTCGCCATCGACGGATCGGCCGCCTCGACCGCCTACAACATGTCCACCATCAGCTCGGACATGACGCGCATCATGCTCATCGCCGTCGTGGTCGTGTTCGTGATCGTGCTGCTCAACACCACGAGCTACCTGCACCCGGTGGTCATGCTGCTCACGATCGGCGTCGCCATCATCCTGAACATGGGCACCAACATATTCCGCGGAACCATCTCCAACATCACCGAGCTCGTGGCGAGCGTGCTGCAGCTGGCCGTCTCGATGGACTACTCCATCGTGCTGCTCACGAACTTCGGACATGCCCGCGAGCACAACGACGACCAGTTCGACGCCATGGTCGAGGCCATGACCAAGTCGTTCCCCGTGATCCTGAGCTCGGCGGCCGTCACGTTCTTCGGCTTCCTGTCGCTCGCGGCCATGCAGTTCCAGATCGGCGCCGACATGGGCATCGCGCTGGCCAAGGGCATCGTGTGCTCGTTCTTCTCGATCACGCTGCTCATGCCCTGCATCCTGTACGGGATGCGCAAGGCCGTGGAGAAGACGACGCACGCGCCGCTCATCAAGTCGTTCAACAAGATGGCGCGCTTCTGCACGAAGGGCTCAGGGATCGCCTTCGCCATCGCCCTCGTGATCGCCGTGCCGTGCCTCCTCGCATCCAACGCCGTGAGCTTCACCTACAGCGAATCCGCCAACCTCGCGGCCGACGCGCCGGTGAAGACCGACGGCAAGATCATCGACGACGCCTTTGGGGAGTCGCAGGTCTGGGCCATCATGGTGCCCGAGGGAGACTGGGCGGACGAGGCCGACCTGGTGAGCGACCTGCAGAGCCTCGACACGACGAAGTCCGTCCTGTCCTGGGACACGATCGCGGGCTCCGCGCTGCCCTACCAGCTCGGCGGCTCCGCGAGCGAGCAGCTCATCAACAAGGGCTGGAGCCGCATCGTCCTCACGTCCAACATCTCCGACGAGTCCCCCACGTCCTACAAGCTCGTGGACACAGTGCGCGACCTCTGCCACAAGTACTACGGCGACGACTACAAGCTCGTCGGGAACACGGTGAGCTACTACGACATCCGCTCGGTGACCACCACCGACAACCTGACGGTGAAGCTCGCCTCCTGCATCGCCATCGCCATCGTGCTGCTCATCATGTTCAAGTCCGTCTCGATCCCCATCATCCTGATCATGGCCATCGAGGTGTCCATCTGGATCAACGAGGCGGTCCCCTACTTCACGGGAGAGACCATCAACTTCGTGGCGTTCCTCGTGATAGACGCGGTGCAGCTGGGCGCCGCGGTGGACTACGCCATCATCTACACCGAGGAGTACCTGAAGCTCCGCAAGCAGATGCCCAAGCGCGAGGCCTCGTTCACGGCGATCGAGCACACCGCGCAGCCGATCATCACCTCGAGCTCGATCCTGATCCTGGCGTGCCTCGGCATCTACCTCAGCGTCTCCAGCCCGATGATCCAGCAGGTGGGCATGCTCATCGCCCGTGGCGCGCTCATCTCCGTGATCCTGATCTTCTTCGTGCTGCCCCTGCTGTTCAGGATCTGCGACGGCTTCGTGCGCCACACGAGCTACAAGATCGGCTTCTACATGGGCGACGGCAGCCAGGCTGCCACAGCCACGGCAACGGAATCCGCCACAGATTCGGCGGCGGATGCGCCCTCAGACACGAACGACCCAGACGGAACGGAGCGCTAGTCATGTCCATCAATTACACCAGCAGGAACGTCATCGCGGACGGGGCCGCGCGGCATGGGGCTTCCAGCCGCCATGCCTCCGGGAAGGCCGTCGAGGCCGAGGTGGGCAAGCGCGTCGCGGCCGGCGCCCTCGTCTGCGTGCTCGGGCTCGGGCTCGTGGCCCCCTACCCCGTGACCCAGGCCATCGCCGAGGAGACGACGCAGGAGGCCAGCTCGAGCGACGCGAGCGGCTCCGCCGACGCCTCCTCGACCTCCTCCACCGCCAAGGGCGAGGTCGTCTACGTGAAGACGGACGCCTCGGGCAACGCCACGGGCGTCTACGTGGTGAACTCGTTCAACACCCCCACGGCGACCCAGGTCACCGACCCGGGCACCTACACCTCGGTGCAGAACCTCTCCACGACCGAACAGCTCTCCAACGAGAACGGCGAGACGAGCTTCACCACCACCGCCGGCCAGCCCTTCTACTACCAGGGCGACCTCGACGCCTCCACCACGCTCCCGTGGAAGGTCTCCATCACCTACACGCTGGACGGCAAGGAGGTCTCGCCCGACGAGCTTGCCGGCAAGAGCGGCGAGCTGGACATCGCGCTCTCCATCACGGGGCTCGACGACGGCTCGGCCACCGCGGACTTCGCCCAGGAGTTCCTGGTCCAGGCCCAGGGCACCTTCCCTGCCGACAACTTCGAGATCGAGGACGGCGGCGGCACCATGCTCGCCTCCGTGGGCAGCAACTCGGTGGTGACCTGCATCGCCCTGCCCGGCCATGACGCCACCTACCACATCAAGGGCAACGCCAAGGACTTCAGCAGCTCCGGCTGGCAGATCAGCGCGCTGCCGCTGGACATCTCCTCCACCACCGCCGAGAATCCCGAGCTCGCGGACCTCGTCGACCAGCTCGAGGACGACACCTCGAGCCTGGCGTCCGGCAGCTCCGAGCTCACCGACGCCCTCGGCCAGATCTCGAGCGGCTCGTCTTCGCTTGCCAGCGGCGCCTCGAGCCTGAAGGCAGGCACCTCGCAGCTCTCCTCGGGCGCCTCGACGCTGCGCGACTCCCTTGCCGCGCAGGACGGCGACCTCCTCACCCTCAAGAGCGGGTCCTCGCAGGTCGCGGCGGGCGTCACCACGCTCTCCGACGCCCTCGGCGGCCTGAGCTCCACCATGGCTGACGCGCAGGCCTCGCTCACGAGCATGCAGGCCTCGGTGAGCGACATCCAGGGCGACCTTGACCAGCTCGGGCAGGCCATGCAGGGCATGGGCGTCACCGGCCAGCAGACCGTGGCCGACATCAACACCGCCTCGAGCGACCTCGGCACCCTCGCGTCCACGCTGGGCTCGCTGCAGCAGACCCTCACCGACGCCGGCACCGCGGCCGGCACCGCGCAGGCCTACGCGCAGGGCGCCTCGAAGGCGGCCACCACGGCGCAGGGCTATGCCGACACAGCCTCCACCCAGGCGTCCAACGCCAACGCGGCCATCCAGGCGCTCGTGAGCGACGGCACGCTCACGCAGGAGCAGGCGCAGTCCGCGCTCGACGCCTCCTCCGCGGCGGCCAAGGCGGCAGACGGCGCATCGCAGGCGGCAGGCCAGGCGGCCTCGGCGGCGGACACCGCCGGCACGCAGGCGGGCACGGCGCTCTCCGACATCCAGGGCCTCGGCACGGCGCTGCAGGGCTTCGACCAGCAGAAGCTCACCGACGAGCTCACGGCCGTGCAGACCGACCTCAACACCCTCTCCACCCAGGCGCAGGCCATGATGCAGGGCGCCAACGCGACGACGCAGAAGGCGCAGGGCACCCTCACCTCCGCCCAACAGCTCATGAACGGCATGAGCAGCGAGCTGGGGACGCTGCAGTCCCAGATGGGCCAGCTCGGAGCGCTGCAGTCCGGCTCGCAGCAGGTGGCGGCCGGCACGGCCACGCTCGTGGACTCCCTCACCACCACCGGCACCTCGGCCAACGGCCAGCCCACGCTCAGGAGCGCGCTGAACAGCGTGGCCTCCGGCGCGGCGGCCCTCGACTCCGGCGCCGGCAGCCTCGCGAGCGGAGCAGGCGAGCTCGCCAGCGGCGCCTCGCAGGCGCAGTCCGGCTCCCAGACCCTGAGCGACGCCCTCAACGAGGTCAACGACCTCGTCACCGACAAGCTCGGCTCCTCCTACACGCTGCATTCCTTCGTGGACCCCGACAACACCGACGTCAGCCAGGTGCAGTTCGTCTACGTCGTGAGCGGCGTCTCGACCGACGACTCGGGCTCCGGCGACGCGAAGGCCGCAGACGAGTCCGACTCCAAGTCCGACTCCGAGTCGGATTCCAAGTCGGAATCCTCCAGCAGCTCGAACTTCATCGAGCGCCTCGTCTCCCTCTTCGACAAGAAGCAGGACAAGTAGCGAGAAGCGTGCGGCGCGCCTCCCACGAGACGCGCTGCCACGATTGCCCCTCCCTTGGCCGACGGTCCTCGGACCGTCGGCCTTTCTCGTTCCCTGCGCCGGGCTAGACCAGCTTGCCCTCGCAGTGGTCCACCATGTGCTGGATCATCTGGGCCACCCAGCCCGTGTAGTCGCGGGTGCGCGTGACCAGCTCGCCGTCGACGAGCTCGTCGAAGCGCACGCGGATGCGGTCGTAGCGGCGCACGGCAGAGGGCTCCTCGCGCGTCAGGCAGCCCTCGACCGTCTTGCTGGGATGCAGTCCCATGAGGATGCGCGGGTTGTACATGGCATGCGCATGGCCGCGCTGGTCGCGATACACGACGACGGCCTTGGTCACCCCCACCTGGTTGGCCGCCAGGCATGCGGCATCCTCATGCGCGCCCATCGTGTCGATGAGGTCCTGGGCGAGCTCGGCATCGTCTGCCGTCGCAGGCTCGCACGGTTTCGACAGCACTTCCTCGTCGGACACCAGGTCGCGGATCATAGGGCCCTCCTCGCTTCGTCTTGTATGGGGACGAGTATAGCCGCCGTCACGCGCGGGCGTCGTCCGAGGGGCGCTCGCCCGACGCGGCGCCGGCATCGGCATCGGCGTCTGTATCGGCTTCGGCATCGAGCTCCGCCAGCACCTCGCGCTCCGCGTCGGCCTCCTCCTGGCCGCTCTCGATCTCCTCGATCTCCTCGTGCTCGAGCTCCAGGCTCTCCGGCTCGGCCTCGAGCCCCTCGCGCAGCCCGCGCGCCACGGCGGCACGGGCGTCGGTGGAGAAGGCGCGCACCTTCGAGAGCACCTCCAGATGCGGGGCGCTCATGCCCGACGCCAGCCGGCGCGTGTGCTCGCGGATGTCCTCGGCGAGCGGGACCCTGCCGGAGGCCATGTCGGCCACGACCGTGTCCATGACGGCATTGAAGTCCGCCTGGGCCTCCTCGATGCGGCCATCCAGGTCGGAGAGGACGGAGTTCGTGAGCGCGAGGTCCGCCGACATGAGCCCCACCGTCACGAGCGCGGCGACCTCCCACACGACGAGCGGCAGCGCCGCCGATGCCGCGACCACGGAGTCCGCGAGCAGGTAGTAGATGGCCGTGCCCGCCGCCCCGAAGCACAGGGTGAAGGGCAGCGCGATGCGGCCGTTCAGGTTGAGCGGGACATGGGAGTAGTCCCACCAGCGGGCGTGGAAGAAGCGTTCGAGCACATAGGAGGTCACGTACTCCAGGATGGCGCTGCCGATGGCGCATGCCAGGAAGACCTGCCACCAGGCGGCCTTCGCGCCCGATCCCGCGAGGGCCGCGCCTGCCATGTTGGACACCCAGATGACCAGGATGCCGCCGAAGCCGTAGATGGGGCACACGGGGCCGAACAGGAACCCGCGGTTGTCCCACTTCTTCGTCTTGATGGCGCAATACGTGCACTCGTACAGCCAGCCGCCCACGCTGAACACGCCGAACCACGTGACATAGGCGCACAGGTCCATGTTTCCTCCGTCTTCTCGGACGTGCGCGGCATGGCATCGTGGCGGCCACGCAAAGGCATCCCGTCGAAAGGCTCTCGTGGTACAGTAACGCCAAAGCACGCGTCGTGACTGACGGAATCGCATGGGCAACCATGGTGGAGCGGCGCGCATACGAAGCCGACCGTCTGGGCAAGCCGCTCCCGCATGGGTGGTGGCTTGCCTTGTCTTTTTTCGAGGCATGCGCCGCGTGCGGGCGCAGGCAGGCACGGGCGGCACGAGCTGCACGCGTTGGGCCCGCAAGGGCACCAGGGAGACGCCGGCTGAGGCCGGGCGAGAGAGGGGCGTGGCATGCAAGGGCTGTGCGAGGTCCTGAAGGGCAACCCGTATCCCGGACGAGGGATCGTGGTGGGAGCAGGGCACGTGTACTACTGGATCATGGGCAGGAGCGAGAACAGCCGCAACCGCGTCTTCGCCACGACGGAAGACGGCATCCGCACCGAGGCCCACGACCCCGCGAAGCTCGAGGACCCGAGCCTCATCATCTACCGCCCCGTGCGCCGCATGGGCACGGACCTGGTGGTCACCAACGGCGACCAGACCGACACCATCGTCGAGGTCGGCGACTTCCGAGCCGGCCTCATGACGCGCGAGTTCGAGCCCGACGCGCCCAACTACACGCCGCGCATCTCCGCCATCGTGCATGAGGACGGCTCCTTCGAGCTCTCGATCCTCAAGCGCGACCCCGCCACGGGCCGCTGCCTGCGCGAGTTCTGCGCCTATGAGGGCGCGGCCGAGGGCACGGGCTACCTCATCACCACCTACGAGGGCGACGGGGACCCGCTGCCGAGCTTCTCGGGCGAGCCGCGCCTGGTGGCGCTCGCGGAGCCGTCCGACGTGTGGGCGGCGTTGGACGCGGACAACAAGGTCTCGCTCTACGCCAACGTCGGCGGCACGACGAGCATCTTCAACAAGAACCTCGGCGACTAGGCACGACCCGCGACGGGGCCGCGGCAGGGCCTGCGGCACGGCCCTCGTCGCGTCGCTCGGAAGACAGGAGACACGATGAACGAGATCGAGCTCAAGTACGGCATGAACCC
Organism: uncultured Coriobacteriaceae bacterium; assembly: GCA_902795635.1. Lineage (GTDB taxonomy): Bacteria > Actinomycetota > Coriobacteriia > Coriobacteriales > Atopobiaceae > CADBMC01. Next base: position 9,485 of record CADBMC010000223.1, read on the forward strand.
CAACCAGAAGCCCGCCCGCATCTTCATGAGGGACGGCTCCGACCTCCCGGTGACGGTGCTCTCCGGCCGGCCCGGATACATCAACTTCCTCGATGCCCTCAACTCCTGGCAGCTCGTGCGCGAGCTGTCCGAGGCCTGCGGCATGCCCGCCGCGGCGAGCTTCAAGCACGTCTCGCCGGCAGGCGCCGCCCTAGGGCTGCCGCTCTCCGACGAGGACCGGAAGATCTGCTTCGTGGACGACGAGGGCGAGCTCTCCCCCATCGCCTGCGCCTACATCCGCGCCCGCGGCGCCGACCGCATGAGCAGCTACGGCGACTGGGCGGCGCTCTCCGAGCCGTGCGACGAGCGCACGGCCCGCTACCTCAAGCACGAGGTGTCCGACGGCATCATCGCGCCGGGCTACACGCCCGATGCCCTCGAGATCCTGCGCCAGAAGAAGGGCGGGAAGTACAACGTCATCCAGATCGACCCGAGCTACGTTTGCGGGCCGGTGGAGCAGAAGGACGTGTTCGGCGTCACCTTCGAGCAGGGGCACAACTTCTTCAGGATCGACCGCGAGCTGCTGGGCAACGTGGTCACCGCCAACAAGGACCTACCCGAGTCCGCCCTGCGCGACATGATCGTGAGCCTCATCACCCTCAAGTACACGCAGTCCAACTCGGTGTGCTACGTGAAGGGCGGCCAGGCCATAGGCATCGGCGCCGGCCAGCAGAGCCGCGTCCACTGCACGAGGCTCGCCGGCAACAAGGCCGACA
>CADBMC010000224.1 GCA_902795635.1 uncultured Coriobacteriaceae bacterium
GCGGCGGCTCCCGCCATGGCATCCGAGAGGAAATGAAATGCGCACCGACGACTTCGACTACGACCTTCCCGAGGAGCTCATCGCCCAGGAGCCCGCAGACCCGCGCGACTCGTGCCGCCTGCTCGTGCTGGACCGCGCCACGGGCAAGGTCGAGCATCGCATCTTCCGCGACATCGTGGACTACCTGGACCCGGGCGACCTGCTCGTGGCCAACGAGACCCGCGTGATGCCCGCGCGCCTGCGCGGGCGCAAGCGCGGCACGGGCGGGGCATGCGAGGTGCTGCTCCTCAAGCGACGCGAGGACCTGGACCCCATGGGCTCGGTGTGGGAGTGCCTGGTGAATCCCGGCCGGCGCATCCGTCCGGGCGCCCATCTGGAGTTCGGGCCTGGCATCGCCACGGGTGCCGACGGCGCCGTCCCCGACGCCAATTGCGCCGAGAGCGATGCCGAGCCGTGCCTTCTGGCGGAGGTGGAGGACTTCGTGCCGGACAGCCGCGGCGGGCGCATCGTGCGCTTCGTTCCCCAGGGCGGCCGCACCCTGGACGCGGCGCTCCACGAGGCAGGCCACGTGCCGCTGCCGCCCTACATCACGTCCTACCATGGCGACCCCGAGCGCTACCAGACGGTCTACGCCATGCACGACGAGCATTCCGCAGCTGCCCCCACGGCGGGCCTTCACTTCACCCCCGAGCTCGTCGCGCGGCTCGAGGAGAAGGGCATCGCCTGGGAGACGCTGGAGCTCGAGGTGGGCATCGACACGTTCCGCCTGGTGGAGGAGGACGACCCCACCCAGCACGTCATGCACACCGAGCGCTACCACGTGCCGCAGCGCGTGGTGGACGCCGTGCATGCCACCAAGGCGGCGGAGCACCGCGTGGTGGCCGTGGGCACCACCTCGGTGCGCTCGCTCGAGAGCGCCTGGGACCCGGACGCCCCCACGCCCGAGCCTCCCGTCTCGGCCCGCCGCTTCCCGGCAGAGCCCGGCGACATCGTGGAGCGCGTGGACGCCACGACCAACCTCTACCTCATGCCGGGCTCCACCTACCACGTCGTGGACGCCCTCATCACGAACTTCCACGTGCCGCGCTCGACCCTCATGATGCTCGTCTCGGCCTTCGCCACGCGCGAGCAGGTCATGGCCGCCTACCAGGAGGCGATCCGCGAGCGCTATCGGTTCTTCAGCTTCGGCGACGCCATGCTCATCGTATAGGCGGGAGTCAGAAGAGAGCTACCCGACGGCCTTCGCCGCCGGGTAGCTCGTGTGCGCCTCCTCGTGGGTCTGCGCCTGCCAGGCGCGACCGCCCGGCCTAGAACACGAATAGCCAGAGCAAGACGATCACGACAACCGCCGCGACGGCGACGATGCCTATGAACACGGTGCGCTCGGTGCGCGTGCGCTCGCGCAGGGCCTGCCCCGCCTTCGTGAGCTCGTCGACCTGGCGCTGCTGAACCTCGCGCGCCGCCTGGTCGTCGGCGATGGCCGCCTTCAGCTCGTCCATGACCTCGGGGTGCGCATGGATGTCGTTGGCCTCGTCGAGCGCCGCCTGGGCCTCGTCGATGCGCTTCTGGGCGGCATCGAGCTCCTTGCGCGCGTCGCGGGTGCCCATCTCGCGCTCCACCACGGCGTTGTCGAGGACGGCCTCCTTCGTGCTGGCGTCCTGGCGCATCTTGTCGAAGTCCTCGTGGCGCTTCTGGTCCTCGGCCTTGGCGGCCTCGTTGGCGCGCTCGGCGCTCTCGAGCGACTGCTTCTGCGTCCAGAGGTGGGCCTGGGCGTTCTCGGTGGCGCGCTGCATCTCCGAGGTGACGTCGTCCACCTCCTTCTGGGCGGCTGTGAGGTGGTTCGTCTCCGTCATGATCGCGGCGGTGACCTCCTCGATCGCCTCGGGCTTGGAGGAGGGGTCGGCGCGCAGCTTGTCGAGGCTTGACTGCAGGTCGTTGAGGCGGGCACGCGCGCTGTCGATGGTGTGGTTGGCGTTGGAGAGCCGGGCGTCGCGGCGGCTCGTGAGGTCCGCCACCTGGGTCTCGGCGTTCTTCACCGAGCGCCTCGCCTCGGCAAGGCCGCGTGCGGCCTCGTCCGCGCGGCTGCGCGCGGCGTCCATGAGGTCGCGGTAGGGCTTGAGCTCCTGCTCGTGGTCCTTCTTCATCTGGGCGAGCTTCGCCTCGAGCTCGTCGTGCTCGCGGCCCAGCTGCTCGATCTTGGCCTCGATGTCGGCGTGCTCCTGCTGCGCCGCCTCCAGCGCCGACGTCTGCTCGGCCACGATCTGGTCGTAGCGGGAGGTGATGTCCTGCCGGTGCTCGAGCTCCTTGGCGTTCTCCCGGATGTCGGCCTCTATCTCGTCCAGATGGGCTCGCGCGGCGCCGAGCTCCTTGGAGGCGTTGTGAACGTCGCGCATGGCGGAGAGGCCGTCGAGGAAGCTCTTCGAGGCCGAGCTCGCCCCGTCCACCGCGGCCGTGGCCGCCTTGCGGCCGAAGCCGGCGGCCTTCTTGGCGGCCCCGCTCGCGGCATTGCCCACCGCGCTTCCGGCGGCGCGGGCGCCCTCGGGCGCGTCCCCCTCGCCATCGGGGGCGCCTTCCGTGGCGTCCTGCGGCACGTCCTCGGCAGCGACGGGTTCCTTCACGGGCTCGTCCTGGGCCAGCTTCTCTTCGTCCTTAGGGCTTGGCATGGCTGCCTCCTCGGGCTATTGGTTCGGCACCATCAACATTAGCCTACTCAGCGGTGCCGACGGGAATTCGCAAAGGTTACAAGACTGCATCACGCGGCGGATGCGTCTGGGACAACCATAGCCCAAAGCCATGGGAACACGGCTCCCGTGGCGGATGCGAAGGTGGCTTTTACGCAGGTTTTAGCTAGTATTAATATGCTGCAAGGATCGGCCACCGGCCATGCAGGTATCGCAGTAGATAGCGTAACGGGAGAAGGAGCACCATGGTTTCGAAGCAGACGACGATTGTGAACGCAACCGGCCTTCATGCGCGTCCGGCCTCCACGTTCGTGGCAGAGGCCAAGAAGTTCAAGAGCAAGGTGACGATTCGCAACGTGGACAAGGACGTCCCGCCCACGAATGCCAAGTCCATCATGATGCTCCTCGCCGCAGGTCTCGGCACCGGCACCGTCGTGGAGATCACCTGCGACGGCGAGGACGAGCAGGAGGCCCTCGACGCCCTGGTCAAGCTCGTCGACAGCGGCCTCGGCGAGTAAGCTCGCCCAGGCAACGAATCGTGCGAAGGCCCGGTTGCCTCTGTGGCCGGGCCTTCTTCATGCGCATGCGCCGCCTTGTGCCGGCGCAAGGGAAGGGGATGGCCATGGGCGAGCTCTTCGGCTTCGACATCGTCGCGGAGGACCCGACGACCCATGCGAGGGCGGGGGTCTTCCACACGGCCCATGGCGACATCGAGACGCCCGTCTTCATGCCCGTAGGCACCAAGGCCACCGTCAAGGGGCTCCTGCCTCCCGTGCTCGAGGAGCTCGGGGCCCAGATCATCCTCTCCAACACCTATCACCTGGCGATGCGCCCCGGAGCCGAGACCATCGCCGAGCTCGGCGGCCTCCACTCCTTCATGCGCTGGGACCGCCCCATTCTCACCGACTCCGGCGGCTTCCAGGCCTTCAGCCTCTCCGAGCACTTCCGCTTCTCGGAGGAGGGCGTGCGCTTCCGCGCCGTGGACTACGGCGGCGAGCAGGTGAGCTGGACGCCCGAGGAGAACATGCGCATCGCCGAGCTCCTGGGCTCCGACATCTGCATGCAGCTGGACCAGTGCGTGGGCTACCCGTGCGAGCGCGACGTGCTGGAGCGCTCGGTGGAGCTCTCGAGCCTGTGGGCGGAGCGCTGCTGGAAGGCGCATACGAGGCCCGACCAGGCTCTCTTCGGCATCGTGCAGGGCGGGATGGACCTCTCGCTGCGCCTCCGCTCGCTCGCGCGCCTCGAGGAGTGCGGCGACTTCCCCGGCTACGGCATCGGCGGCTACTCGGTGGGCGAGGACCACGAGACCATGTTCGAGAGCCTCGCGCCGCTCGTCTCCGAGCACATGCCCAAGCGCAAGCCCCGCTACCTCATGGGCGTGGGAAACCCCACGACGCTCGTGCGCGGCGTGGCGGTGGGCGTGGACATGTTCGACTGCGTGCTTCCCACCCGGACGGCCCGCATGGGCACGGCGTTCTCCAGCGAGGGACGTCTCAACCTCAAGAACGCCCGCTTCGCCCACGACGCCCGCCCGCTCGACGAGGCATGCGGCTGCCCGGTGTGCAGGGGCGGCTACTCGCGCGCCTACATCCACCATCTGGTGAACCAGCGCGAGATGAGCGGCTCGATCCTGCTCTCCGCCCACAACGTGTGGTTCCTGCTCGACCTCATGCGCCGCGCCCGCGCCGCGATCGTGGAGGGGAGCTACGCGAGCTTCCTTGACGAGTGGATGGAATCGCCTGCTGCCGGGGATTGGTAGGGGAGCGCCGTAGCATCCGCCCTGCCGCCAACCTCTATACTCGAAGTTCTAAGAAACCGATCTGATAAAGGCTCCCCATGCGGGCGGCAAGAGTGAAACGCGAGCAGGACATGCGAAAGAGCAACGCGTCCGAAGACGACGCGAACGGCGGCCTCGGCCGCCGGGACGAGGAGGGCTCGTCGCGCAAGGGCTGCGGAGGCCGTCGCGGCCTGAGGGGCCGCTTCCTCCGCGGGAAGGGTCCCGACGAGCCCGACGACGATGCCGACGGCATCGATGACCTCGGCGATGATGACGACGAGGGCTACGAAGACCCCGACGACTACGAGGACGACTACGACGACGAGCCGGAGCCCCCACGGCGCGCTCGCCGTCCGCGCCGCAAGCGCATGGCTAAGGAGGCGCGCCGCTACGTGCGCACGCTCGTCGTGCTCGCCGTCGTGTGCGTGGCGTGCCTCGTGGCCTTCTGGCCGCCGCAGGACAAGATAACCATGGGCCTCGACATCCAGGGCGGCGTGTCCGTCGTCCTCACCGCCACCACCTCGGACGGCTCGACGCCGAGCTCCTCCGACATGGAGACGGCCACCTCGATCGTGCAGCAGCGCGTCAACTCGCTGGGCGCCTCCGAGGCCACGGTGCAGCAGCAGGGCTCGTCCTCCATCCTGGTGCAGATCCCCGGCGCGACCGATGCGGAGGAGGCCGTCCAGACCATCGGCCAGACGGGCTACCTCGAGTTCGTGCGGCTGGACGAGATAGGCGACGCCGACGCCCTCGCGCGCCTGCAGGCGGGCAAGGACGACGTGGAGTTGGCCTCCGGCACCTACAAGGCCTTCATGGACGGCTCGCACGTGAAGAAGGTGTCCGTCCAGCAGACGCAGACGGGCGGCTACTCCGTGGACCTCGAGCTCGACGAGGAGGGCACGAAGCTGTTCGGCGAGGTCACGACCGACCTGGCGCCCACCAACGGCCAGATCGCCATCGTACTCGACGGCGTCATCAAGAGCGCGCCCGCCGTGCAGTCCGCCATCACCAACGGCCAGGTCTCCATCACCGGGGGTGGCACCAGCGGCTTCACGCTCTCGGAGGCGCAGTCGCTCAAGACGGTGCTGGACTCCGGCTCGCTGCCCGTCACGCTCAGCTACTCGGAGAGCCGCGTGGTGGGGCCGACGCTCGGTCAGGACTCGCTCTCGCAGGGCATCTCCGCCATCGCCCTCGGCGTCGTGCTCGTGGTGGCCTACCTGTTCTTCTTCTACCGCGGCCTCGGCCTGCTCACGCTGGGTTCGCTCGCCTCGTTCGCCGTCATGTACCTGGGCATCATGGCGTTCCTCTCCAGCCAGGGGGCCTTCTCGCTCACGCTGGCGGGCCTCGCGGGCATGGTGCTCACCATCGGCATGGCGGCCGACTCCTCGATCCTGGTGCTCGAGCGCTTCCGCGAGGAGATCCGCATGGGCCGCTCCGTGCGCAACGCGTCGCTCTCGGGCGTGCGCCACGGCATCCAGACCTCGCTCGACGCCGACGCCGTGACGCTCGTCACCGCCCTCGCGCTGTTCTTCGTGGCCGTGGGCCAGGTGAAGGGCTTCGGCCTCACGATGGCCATCGGCATCGTGTGCGACGTCGCCACGATGTTCCTGTTCAAGGCGCCGACGCTGCGGCTGCTCGCGCGCGGCGCGATTCAGGCGCACCCCGGCTTCTGGGGCGTCTCGGAGGACCTGGAGGAGGCCGAGGCGCGCGCCGCCGCGAAGGCGGCAGCGAAGGCCGCCGCGAAGGCGGGCGCCAGGCCCAAGCCTGCCAAGGCGGGGAAGGGAGGTGGCCGCCGTGCATAGCCACTTCAAGCGCGAGATCCCCTTCATCCCGCACCGCAAGGTGTTCCTGGCCGTCTCCGCATGCCTCGTCGCCCTCTCCATCCTGGGCATCTGCGTGCGAGGCGTGCAGCTGGGCATCGAGTTCATAGGCGGCACCGAGATCGACTTCCGCGACACCGGCGACATGACGATAGACGAGATGCGCTCCGCGCTCTCGGATGCCGGCGAGCCCGACGCCACCGTGCAGACGGCCGCAACCGACGGCAAGGACGGCTTCCTGGTGCGCTCCGACACGACCGACCCCAACACGGCCGCGGCACATGCCGCCGCTGCTGCGGGCACGCTGGGGCTCGCCGACGACTCCTACCAGGTCACGACCATCGGTCCCGACTGGGGAGGCAACGTCACGCGCTCCTCGGCCCTGGCCTTCGGCATAGCCATCCTCGCGATCATCGCCTACGTGACGATTCGCTACGAGTTCAAGATGAGCCTCTGCGCCGTGGCCGCGCTCGCGCACGACCTGGTGGTGACGGTGGGCGTGTACGCCTGGACGCAGACGCCCATCACCCCGAACGTCGTCGCGGCGCTCCTCACCATCATGGGCTTCTCGCTCTACGACACGGTGGTCGAGTTCAACCGCATGAACGAGAACGCCAAGGGCCTCAAGGACGGGGTGCACCGCACCTACTTCCAGATCTGCAACTTCTCGATCAACGAGGTGATCGTGCGCACCATCAACACCACGCTCACCTCGGTGGTGCCCATCGTCTGCATGCTGGCCATCGGCGGCTCCACGCTGCGCGACTTCGCCTTCGCCATGCTCATCGGCGAGATCCTGGGCAGCTACTCCTCCTTCGGCGTGGCGAGCCCGCTGCTCGCCATCTGGAAGACGCGAGAGCCCAAGTGGGCCAAGCTCGAGCAGCGCTACGGCGAGGGCTCGGGCGCGGCCGCCGTCTCCCCGGCGCCGAAGGACGCGGGGGAGTAGCCATGTCCGGCCTGTATGACTCACGGCGCTGGGACGTCCTCCCGGGCGACCACGAGGCCGAGGAGCGGCTAATCGACGAGACGGGCGTGCCGCCCTTGGCGGCGCGCGTGCTCGTGGCACGTGGGATGCGCGACCCAGAGGAGGTGCGCCGCTTCCTCACCCCCTCGCTCGAGCGCGACTGGGCCGACCCGCTCCTCATACCCGGGCTCGCCGAGGCGGCCGAGCGCGTGGAGCGTGCCATAAAGGACGGCGAGACGATTGCGATCTTCGGCGACTTCGACGTGGACGGCATGAGCTCCACGGCCCTGCTCACGCTCGCACTGCGCCACCTGGGGGCCAACGTGAGCCCCTACATCCCCAACCGCTTCGAGGAGGGCTACGGCCTCTCGGTGGCCGCGCTGGAGCGCGTCACGGAGGACTGCCACCCCGGCCTCATCGTGACGGTGGACAACGGCATCGCCTCGGGCAAGGAGGTGGCGAGCTTGCTCGAGCAGGGCATCGACGTGGTGGTCACCGACCACCACGAGCCGGGCGAGCTCGTGCCCGCCGGCGTGCCCGTGGCCGACCCGAAGCTCGACCCCACGTGCCCCTCACAGGAGCTCGCCGGGGCAGGGGTCGCCCTCAAGCTCGTGTGCAAGCTGGGGCGCGACCTGGGCGACGAGGACCTCTGGCGCCGCTTCACCGACATCGCCGCCCTCGGCACCATCTCCGACATGATGCAGCTCACGGGCGAGAACCGCGCGCTCGTGGCCGACGGCGTCGCGCGCATGCGCCACAGCGCGCGCCCCGGCTTCGTGGCGCTCGCGGCCGCTGCCGGCGTGGACCTCGCGGGCCTCACGAGCGACCAGCTGCCCTTCTCGCTCATCCCCCGGCTGAACGCCGCGGGGCGCATGGGCGAGTCCGACGTGGCCTTCGACCTGCTTCTGGCCGACGATGCCGTCCAGGCAGCCGAGCTCGCCGGCCGCCTGGAGTCCATCAACGCGCACCGCCGCGAGATCGAGGGCGAGCTCGCGGAGGAGGCCATGGCGCTCGCCGAGGCCACCTACGAGGGCGGCCACGTGGTGATCGTCGCCGGTGAGGGCTGGCACGAGGGCGTGAAGGGCATCGTGGCGAGCCGCCTGGTGAGCCGCTTCCACGTGCCCGTGCTGCTCTTCTCCGTGTCCGAGGGCATCGCGCGCGGCTCGGGTCGCTCCGTGAGCGACATCGACCTGTTCCACGTCGTCGAGCAGTGCTCCGACCTGCTCATCCGCTTCGGCGGGCACCCAGGGGCCGTGGGCGTGACGATCGACGCCGCGAACCTGGACGCCTTCCGCGAGCGCATGGAGGAGATACTCTCCGCCTATCCCCCGGAGGACTTCGAGCAGCGCGGCGAGGTGGCCGCCGTCGTGAGCCTCGACGAGGTGAGCATGGGCTCCATAGCCTCGCTCGACGTGCTCCAGCCCTTCGGCCAGGGCAACAAGAAGCCCCTGCTCGCGGCCACGGGCGTCTCCATGCGTGACCGCTCGCGCGTGGGCGCCTCCGGCGACCACCTGCGCTTCACGGCATCCAACGGGACGAGCTCGCTTCCGGCCATCATGTTCCGCGTGCCCGACGTGGAGCGCGCGGCCTCCTGCGAGGGCGCCGTGGACCTCGTCTTCGAGCCCACGATCGAGACGTGGCAGGGCCGCTCCAAGGCCAAGCTCATGGTGCGCGACATCATCTACCGCGCGCTTCCCGTGCCTCCCGCGCCCGACCCGGACGTCTCGCTGGCGGACGCTCTCTTCGAGCAGGTGCCCGAGATCCTGGCCCGCGGCGAGTACGCAGGCATCGCAGAGGCGCAGAGCTTCGTGACCAAGGTGGTGGGCGTGAGCTTCGAGGGCCGCCAGGCCGTGGCGGCCACGCTCGCCCCCGACGAGCTGCTCGTGGTGCGCCGCGAGATGGACAACCCGCAGGACCCGAACGCCATCGCGCTCGTGCGCGGCATGGGCGAGCGGGTGGGCTACCTGCGCCGCCAGATCGCGCGCGTGCTCGCGCCCGTCATGGATGCCGGCGCGCACTACGTGGCCCGCGTGATAGAGGTGACCGGTGGCACCGACGACAAGCCCAACATCGGGGTGAACGTCCGCATCGAGCGCATGGGCGGCTCCGGCAAGGCCGAGTCGCTCGACCTTTCCGCCTGCAGGGGCGAGCGCCAGCGGCTCGCCGGCCTGCCCATGGGCGAGCTCACCGACGAGATCCGCCGCCGTCTCATAGGCGAGAACGAGCTTCTTCCCGCCCAGGCGGCCGCGCTCGAGGTGCTGAGGGAGGGCAGGAGCTGCCTGTGCGTCATGGCGACGGGCCGCGGCAAGTCGCTCATCTTCCACATCCATGCCGTGCGCGAGGCCATCGCGCACGGCAAGGCCTCCGTCTTCGTGTACCCGCTGCGCGCCCTCGTGGCCGACCAGGCGTTCCACCTCGAGGAGTCGCTCATGCGCATCGGGGTGGGGGTGCGCGTGCTCACGGGCGAGTCGTCTCCCGACGAGCGCGAGGCCGCCCTCTGCGCGCTCCGCTCGGGCGAGGCCGACGTGCTGCTCACGACCCCCGAGTTCCTGGCCATCCACGCCGACGCCTTCGCCGAGTCCGGGCGCGTGGGCTTCGTCGTCGTGGACGAGGCGCACCACGCGGGCGCCGCCAAGTCGGGCTCGCGCGGCGCCTACCTCTCGCTTCCCGAGGTTCGCGTGCGCCTCGGCAACCCCGCGTGCCTGGGCGTCACCGCCACGGCCACCGACGAGGTGGCCCGCGAGGCCTGCCGGCTTCTGGGGGTCGCCCCCGACGACGTGATCGTGGACGACTCCTGCAGGGAGAACCTGCGCATCGTGGACGGCCGCTCCATGCGCGACCGCGACGCCGCCCTCGTCTCGCTCGTCTCGGGCGGCGAGAAGTGCGTCGCCTACGTGAACTCCCGCGAGCAGTCCGTGATGATCGCGCGCATGCTTCGGCGCTCGCTTCCCGACATGGGCCAGAGGATCGCCTTCTACAACGCGGGCCTCACGCGCTCCATGAGGAGGCGCGTCGAGGAGGCCTTCCGCTCGGGCGAGCTCAGCTGCATCGTCTCCACCTCCGCCTTCGGTGAGGGCGTGAACCTGCCCGACATCCGACACGTGGTCCTCTACCACATGCCCTTCGGCGCGGTGGAGTTCAACCAGATGAGCGGGCGCGCCGGGCGCGACGGCAAGGAGGCCTCGATCCACCTCATGTTCGGGGCGCGCGACGCCCGCATCAACGAGCGCATCCTCGAGGGGGCGGCGCCCTCGCGCGACGACCTCGTCACGCTCTACCGCACGCTCATGTCGCTCTGCCGCCGCCATGCCGCCGAGACCGGCGAGGACTCCTTCGCCGTGGGCAACGCCGACATCGCCGACGCGGCGACGGGCGTCGACGCCACCACGAAGCTCGACGAGCGCTCGGTGTCGTGCGGCATCTCCGTCTTCCGTGAGCTGGGCTTCCTCACGACATCCGGCTATGGCTCCGCCAGGCGCATCCGCATGGAGAGCTCGCCTGCCCACATGGACCTGAACGCCTCCACGCGCTACCTTGAGGGGATGAGGCTGCGCGAGGAGTTCGAGCGCTTCCGCGACTGGGCGCTCCAGGCGCCTGCCGAGGAGATGCTCGCGCGCGTCAACCGGCCGATCGTGCCCGGCTTCGGGCGCGTCGTGGACGAGGGGAGATGATCGGCATGCAGGAGACGGACGTGGCCCCGAAGGAGGCAGCCGTGGACGATGCCGTGAAGGAGGTCCCGAAGAGGGCCATCCCCCAGGCGGACAACCTCGCCGAGCTCGAGAAGTCCTGCAAGCGTCACCTGTCCGACGAGGACCTCGAGAAGGTGCAGGAGGCCTACGAGTTCGCGGCGGCCCGCCATGCCGACCAGAAGCGCCGCAGCGGCGAGGCCTACATAAACCATCCCGTCGACGTCGCGATCATCCTCTCCTCTGACCTGCACATGGACGCGGACACGATCTGCGCTGCCCTGCTGCACGACACGGTGGAGGACACGCCGGCCACCCTGGACGATTTGCGCGAGCGCTTCGGCGACGAGGTCGCCGAGCTGGTGGACGGCGTCACCAAGCTCACCGCCATCGAGGTCACCTCGATGGACGAGAAGCAGGCCCTCAACCTGCGCAAGATGTTCCTGGCCATGTCGAAGGACATCCGCGTCGTCATCATCAAGCTGGCCGACCGCCTGCACAACATGCGCACCCTGGCGGCCCTTCCGCCTGACCGCCGCCAGTTCAAGGCGCGCGAGACGATGGACGTGTACGCGCCTCTGGCCGACCGCCTGGGCATCTTCTCCATAAAGTGGGAGCTTGAGGACCTCGCGTTCTTCTACCTCGACCCCGACGAGTACCGCCGCATCGCGCGCATGGTGCAGGACACGCGCGAGCAGCGCAGCCAGGAGACCGACGAGGCCATAAAGATGCTCGACGACGAGCTGCGCCGCGTGGGCATCAAGAACTTCACCATCAACGGCCGGCCGAAGCACCTCTGGTCCATCTACCAGAAGATGAAGCGCTCCGACAAGGACTTCACCGACATCTACGA
>CADBMC010000225.1 GCA_902795635.1 uncultured Coriobacteriaceae bacterium
CGCGCACGAGCTCCGCACCCCGCTCATGGGCATCCAGGCGACGACCGAGGCCATCATGGACGGTGTCTTCCCGCCGGATGAGGAGCGGCTGAGCGCCATCAACTCGGAGACCCTGCGCCTGAAGCGCCTCGTCGACGCGCTGCTCAACCTGAGCAAGCTCGAGAGCGGCGCCGTCGAGTACAAGGAGCAGACGCTCGACGTCGTGGACCTCGTGAAGGACCTCTACATGAGCCACGAGGCGCTCCTCGAGTACTCCGACCTCACGCTCATCCTCGATGCGGACGACCACGTCTACGTCGACGGCGACCCCGACATGCTCGGGCAGGCGACGGCGAACCTCATCTCCAACGCCGTGCGGTACAACAAGCCCGGCGGGACGGTGACGCTCGGCGTGCACAAGCGCGGCGACATGGCGGCGATAAGCGTGGCGGACACCGGCATCGGCGTTGCGCCTGAGGACAAGGAGAAGATCTTCTCGCGGTTCTGGCGCGCTGATGCCGCGCGCAACCGCGCAAGCGGCGGACTGGGCGTCGGCCTTGCCGTCGTGAAGGAGCTCGTGGATTACAACAACGGGAAGATCGAGGTCGACAGCGAGCTCGGCGAGGGCACGACGTTCACGATACTCATCCCGCTGCACGTCGAACCGGAGTCGAAGACCAGGCAGGGCAGGGGCATCAGCTCGGTGCTCGAGTCCGTGAGCCAGCTGGGACGGGGGGATTCAGGCAAGATCCCCAAGGCCGAGAAGGTGGCCGCCAAAGAGGCGAAGGACGCCGAGAAGGCCGCCGAGAAGGAAGCCAGGGACGCCGAGAAGGCCGCTGCCAGGGAAGCGAAGGATGCCGAGAAGGAAGCCCGCGAAGCCGCCCGCTCCGCCGAGCGCGAGGCGAGGGAGGCCGCCAAGCAGGCCGAACGTGAGGCCAAGGAGGCAGCCAAGCTGGCGGAGCGCGAGGCGAGGGAGGCCGCCAAGCAGGCCGATCGCGTGGCCAAGGAAGCCGGGAAGGCCACCAAGAAGGGGACGAAGGCCCCCCGGTCCTCCAACAAGCACGGGAAGGGGAACTCCTAGTCCGCGCCGGGATCCTTGCCGGGTGGCTGGGTGTCATTATCGAAGAACTGCGAGGCAGCCTGTTCCGCCGCATCCGTGACCGCCTGGGCGACCGCCTGTGCCGCAGCGTTCGCCGCCGCCTGCGCGATTGCCTGCGCCACGAAATCGTCGGGTGCCACGTTGCCGGACGGCAGCGTGTTCGCCTCGATCTCGCGGTCCGTGGCCGACTCGCCGCTCGGCGGGTCGATCTGGAACGGGACGGCTTTCGTGAACGCGCTCACCACCGGCACGATGATGAGCGAGAGCACCATCGTGATGGCGCCGCAGTTGATGGGCGAGGCGATGAGCGGGGTGCCCACGAACCCGGCAATCATGTTGCCCGTCGTGAGTCCCACGCCGACGATGAAGCTCGTCCAGACCGCCGCCTTGCTCACGCGCTTGGAGTACAGACCCCACACGAACGGGCCCAGGAACGCGCCCGCGAGGGCGCCCCATGAGATGCCCATGAGCTGCGCGATGAACGTGATCGTCGAGTGGTACTGCACGAGCGCGATTATCGCTGATACCGCGACGAACACGACGAGCAGCGCGCGCATCCAGATGATCTCGTGGCGCTCGTCCATCCTCTTCACGAAGTTGCCCCTGATGAGGTCGAGCGTGAGCACCGAGGACGAGGTGAGCACGAGCGAGGAGAGCGTGCTCATGGATGCGGAGAGCACGAGGACGACGACGAGGCCGATGAGTATGTCGGGAAGGTTCGAGATCATCGTGGGGATGATGGAATCGTAGATGGGGGTCCCCGAAGAGCTCATCGCGATCTGGCCGGAGTAGAGGCGCCCGAAACCGCCGAGGAAGTAGCTTCCCCCCGCGACGATGATCGCGAAGAACGTCGAGATGATCGCGCCCTGCTTGATGGCCGGTCCGGATTTTATCGCATAGAACTTCTGGATCATCTGCGGAAGGCCCCACGTGCCGAGGCTCGTGAGCACCACGACGCCCAGCAGGTTTGCAAAGTCCGGACCGAAGAAGCTCACGAACGGCCCCTGGAGGTCGCTGCCTTCGGCCGGGATCTGGGAGAGGGTGACCATGGCCTGTGAGACGCCGCCGTTGTCGGCCAGCACCGCGAGCACGACGGCGACGATGCTGATGAGCATCACGAGGCCTTGGA